>DASQIW010000136.1:0-31944 GCA_035631375.1 Streptosporangiaceae bacterium | reverse complement strand
GTATGACGATGCCGATCCGGCCGCCGGCATCGAGAGCCGCGCGACGTCTGGCGGGGAACGGCGACGCTGGGGCTCGTCAGGCGTCGGCCGGGGTGGAAATCGTCTACGCAGGGTTGCTGCTGGAGGCGTCTGGTTCGTGCGGGGGGTGGGCCTGAATGGCAGTTGACGTCGGGGATTTCGGGTACACCCCCTGGTGAGGCGATGCAGCCCATGCGGGGCTGATAGGGCTGTTCCGGCCGTCCCGGTCTGGCGGGGGGCTCGTAATGCGGGATAAGAGGCGGCAGCGGCGTGCGCTCAGATGGTCCTGGGCGCTGCTCGTCGTGCCGTTCCTCATACCGATTGCCGTGGGCATCGTGCGGTTCGTAGTTGGGCCGGGTCATGGGCTGCTGCCCTTGCTGGCCGTAGGCCCGGCAACGGCGGCGGCCCTCGGCGGCGTCATGTACACAGTGGCTGCTGGCATCGTGGCGCTGGCGGTGGAGACCGTACTCCTTATTGACCTGCTGCCAGCCGGGCCGACCCGGCAAGCCGAGGCGGGTCTCGCCGCGATTGTCGGGGTCACGATAGCTGGTGCCGTGACCGCGCATATCCGCCGGCGCAGGGACGAGGAACTGAGAGATGTGCGGACAATCGCGGATGTCACTCAGCGCGTGCTGCTGCGTCCGCTGCCAGGCCAGGTTGGCCAGGTCCGTATGGCCGGCCGTTACCTTTCGGCCTCGTCCAGGGCGAGAATCGGCGGGGACCTGTATGCGGCGGTGCCCACCGCCAGCGGGGTCCGGCTGATCGTCGGTGACGCAGAAGGCAAGGGCCTGCCAGCTGTGCAGCAAGCGGCAACGGCCATGGGTACCTTCCGCGACGCTGCCCACGAGGAAGGAACGCTCAGCGCAATCGCCGCCCGGATCGAAGCCACACTGGATCGGGAGTTGAGCGAGGAGCAGTTCATCACCGCCATCCTTGCCGAGGTGAATGAGGACGGCAGCAAGATCGACATGATCAACTGCGGCCATCCCCAGCCGCTGCAACTCGGACCGGACGGGCCGCGCCTGCTGGGACCCGCAGACGGCAGCCTCCCGCTGGGCTTCGGCGCCCTCGCCGCTACCGAGCGCATCCCGTTCACCATCACCTTGGAGGCCGATGAAACGGTCCTCTTCTACACCGACGGGCTGACCGAGGCGCGCAATAGGGCTGGTGAGTTCTTCCCGCTCACCGAATGCGCATCCGTGCAAACCTCGGCCGACCCGCACACACTGCTGGAACGGCTTAGCGCCGAGGTCAGTCAGCACGTCAGCCACCAGCCACACGATGACATTGGGCTGTTGGTGGTCCGGCGGCAGCCACCCTGAGCCGGATACGTCCTGGCAGCCCCTGAGCTGGCCTCGGCAACCCGGTCGCCTCTGGCCACGTCACTGCACGGCCCTTGAACGTGCGCTAGTCTGCGCCATTGTCGCTACGCAGACGGCTCAGCCGATCTCTGAGATTGGCCGCTGCTGCACCATCTGTGACCGTGTCTCGCCGGTCGGTAGCACGTGCCCTGCACTCATCCTGATCATCAGCTCGGAGCGTCTTACATGGTTCGTGGTGCCAGGCCCGCCGCCGAGGTGCAGATTGACATTCCGCTCGTACGCCGACTGGTGGCGGCGCAGTTTCCGCGGTGGGCGAGTCTGCCTATCGAGCCGGTCGAGTCCGCTGGCTGGGACAACACGATCTTCCGCCTGGGGGCCGATCTCGCGGTGCGACTGCCTCGGCGCCGGGTCAGCGCTGAGCACATCAGCAACGAGCATCAGTGGCTTCCGGCTCTGGCCACGCGTCTGCCGTTGCCAGTCCCTGTTCCGCTCGGGCACGGCGTGCCAGGTGACGGCTATCCGTGGCGCTGGACGGTATGCCCCTGGCTGCCGGGTGAGCTGGCAGCCCTGACACCTGTCGCTGACATGGGCCGGGCTGCCAAGAACCTGGCCGGCTTTATCGCCGCTCTGCAGGCGATCGACCCGGCTGGAGGCCCGGCCCATGAGTTCCGCGGCGCTTCTCTCGCCGCTCACGATCACAACACCAGAGCTGCTGCCGCGGTTCTGCAGGACAGTCTCGACATAGGTCCAGTGCTCGCTGCGTGGGAGGCGGCCGTTGGTGCGCCGCCCTGGACGGGCCAGCCGGTCTGGATGCACGGCGATCTCCATCCTGCCAACTTGCTTGTTGCTGACCAGGAGCTCGCCGCGGTGATTGACTTCGGTCTTCTCAGCGTGGGCGACCCAGCATGCGATCTCATGGTGGCCTGGACGTATCTGTCGGCTGAATTTCGGGATGTCCTCCGCAGCGCGCTGGCAGTTGATGACGCAACCTGGGCGAGGGGACGAGGCTGGGCGTTGGAGTCCGGGCTGAGGGCTGTTGCCTATTCATCGGACAACCCTGTGCTGGGCGCCATTGGCCGGTACACCCTCGCCGAAGTTCTCGCCGATTTCGAGGGGAGCCGCTCGCAAGCTGGCCTCAGCTACAATCACCCATTCTGACCTGCGGCGATGCATTGGCGATACTGGGCAGCTCGTGGCTGCCCGCAGGAAGTGGTCTCATTGCGGTCGCCATTGGCCGCCACCATTAGTCCGCCACCCACACATCGCCCGCGGGTCTGTAGGAAGTGTTCATCTTCCCGCTACCACGTGTTTGGCACGAGTATCTGATTTATACAATGTTTAACACCATTATGCGGCAAATCATCTTCTGCAGCGATAGCCGGGGGAGTCACTTTAGGTGACGTACAGTCATATTCGCGGCGTCCATCAGGGATCCTGTGGTGTCGGCTCGTCAGCTTCCCTAGCGAGGGCTGCACAATGAGGCTGCGTCGTCCGTCCGTCCGTTGGTCGGTGTTCCTGCTCGTCCTGGTCCCGCTCATGGCCGCGGTCGCGACCTACGCCTACGCGGTAGCCGGCCAGTTTGGTACTGCTATCGGACTGGCCAATGCCGGGAAGGTCAGCGGCGCGACGATTAGGCCGGTGTCCGCAATGGTGGCCGCGCTGACTGCCGAGCGCAATGCCGCGGTCCATTACATCCTGTCCCCCTCGCATGAGGCCCTTAAGGTCCTCCGCCAGCAGGAGGCTGCCAGCGACCACGCGATCGAAGTAGTCAGGGGAATCAGCCAATCGGGTCCTGTCACCGCCAACGCGTCGGCATTGGAGAAGCAAGCGGCGGCGAAGTTTCTCGGGGACCTCGTCGCGCTCAACCTCACTCGAGACCAGGTCGGTGCCGGCAGCGGCGAGGCCATCGCTGTCATCAAGCACTACGCCGTCATCATTAACGACGGCCTCCGAGTGTCCGGGCAGGCGATCGAGGAGAACTACACCGACCAGCCGCTGGCGCCAACTGCACGTGCGGAGGTGCAGCTCTACCAGGCTGCCGCGCTCGCATCGGAGGAGGACGCGTTCTACGCCGCCGATGTCACAGACGGCAACATGACGCCCGCCGATCAGGTCACGTTCGCCCAGCTGGCCAACCTGCGGCAGAACTTGGTTCAGCAAGCAGCGCCGCAGCTGAACGCCGAAGCGACCGCCCTGCTGCGCACTTACGTGCCGACCGTCTTGGCGGCAGCGCTGGCTGACCAGGAGAACGCGATCGCCGGCGCGCCCACTGTCTCCGCTGCGACGGCGGTATCTCCCACCAGCTGGCAGAAAACGGCGGGCAGCTACGCGGGCAATCTCGTTGTGGCGCTCACGAAGAGTGCGGACAGAATTCAGTCGCAGCTTGCCTCATCAGCCCGGCGCGCCCTCGGGATCCTTATCGCGGCCGCCGGGCTTGGTCTGCTCGCAGTCATCGTGTCCATAGCGTTCTCGCTCCTCATCGCCCGCTACCTGGTACGGAGGCTTGCCGACCTGCGCACGGCGGCACTCGACCTCGCGCACTACCGGCTGCCGAACGTCATGGCCCGGCTGCGTAATGGCGAGACAGTTGATGTCGATGCCGAGACGCCCGCCCAGGTGACCGCCCGCTCGGATGAGATCGGCCAGGTGCAGCAGGCGATCACAGTCGTTTTGCGAGCGGCTGTCCAGGCTGGCGCCGACGAGGCTGACCTGCGTCGCGGTATCAACTACGTCTTCCGGAACCTTGCGCGGCGCAACCAGGCGCTCCTGCACCGCCAGCTCGAACTGCTGGACGGCATGGAGCGCCGGGCGGACGAGCCGGAGCTTCTCGAGGACCTGTTCCGTATCGATCACCTGACAACCCGCATGCGGCGCCACGCCGAGGGTCTGATCATCTTGTCTGGCGAGTCCCCCGGCCGGAAATGGAGCCAGCCTGTCCCGTTCATCGACGTGCTGCGAGCCGCCGTGGCCGAGGTCGAGGACTACACCCGGATCGAGGTCGATGTCCGCACTAACTCCGCGCTGGCTGGCCATGCCGTTGCCGACGTCGTCCATATGCTGGCCGAGCTGATCGAAAACGCAACCGCCTTCTCCCCGCCGACTTCTCAGGTGCACGTCCGGGGTGAGCCAGTCGGCCTCGGATTCGCCATCGAGGTCGATGATCGCGGCCTCGGCATTGCTCCTGAGCGCCTCGAGCAGATCAACCGCGATCTAGCCGAAGTCCCCGCCTTCGACCTCGCCGAGAGCGACAGGCTCGGACTTTTCATCACCGGGCGGCTCGCCGGCCGGCACCAGATCAGCGTCAAGCTTCAATCCTCGGTCTACAGCGGCACTTCCGCGATCGTGATCATCCCAATGAAACTGGTCGTACCTGGCGAAGGTCGCGCCGAGCCGCTGGTCGTTGCGGGGCGAGTGGAGCGTAGCCGCCCAGCTGCCCTGGGCAATGGCGGGCTGCAAACCACCCCTGCCATTGCTGATGCCACAGACTCCCGCCGTGGCCGCTATACCAGCGGGTACACGGAGGACTGGACCGAGTACTCGCAAGCCGCCCAGCCAACCGAGCCGGGACCCGTTGACGTCACGGCGGAACTCGACCGGTGGACGGGGTCCCACTGGTGGACGAAGCCGAGCGTGGGAGCTCCGCGGGCGCCGGCATCAACTCAGCAGACGTACCCGACCCACCGTCCGGGAGGTCCGCTGCCTGTTCGCGTCCCGCAGGCCAACCTCGCGCCGCAGCTACGGGCAGCGAACAGGACGCGCGCCGCTGGACGGGGCGCCGGAAGCCCGGTGGATTCGGCCGAGGCGGCCCGCGCCAGCATGTCCGCGCTGCAGCTTGGATTGGAACGGGGCAGGAAGTCCGAAGGGCCAACGGCCGAGTCCGACAGGGGCCGGAGGTAAGAGTGTGACCATGCGACAGGCAGGTCAGCTCGACTGGCTCCTGGATGACCTGACCGCGCGCGTCCCCGAGGTCACCAGAGCTGTGATCTTGTCCCGTGACGGCCTATCGATCGGGGCGTCGAGCAGCCTGACGCGAGAGGAATCAGAGTTCCTGTCCGCCGCGGCCGCCGGGCTCCAGAGCCTTGCAAGGGGAACCAGCGGCCAGTTCGGCGGCGGAGACGTTCGCCAGACGGTCGTCGAGATGGATCATGTGATCCTCTTCGTCACGGCCGCAGGCGACGGCAGTTGCCTGGCTGTGCTGGCGGTGCAGGGAGCGGATCTCGGAGAGGTCGCCTACGAGATGACCCTGCTGGTCCGCCGGGTAGGCGACCACATGGACGTCGCTCACCGGCCCACGGCCCCGGCATAAAGGTGAGCTGCGATGGACCACGGCGGCGGCGAATGGGTCGACGGCGATGCCGGCCCGGTCGTAAGGCCCTACGCGCTGACCGGGGGCAGGACCCGTCCAATCGGCGAGCGCATTGACCTCATTGACATGGTGCGAGCCGTCCGGGCGGACGGCCTCAACCCGCGGCTGACTCCCGAGCAAGCTCGAGTGCTCGCCAGTTGCCAGGTACCCGTGGCACTGGTCGAGATTGCCTCGGACCTGGGCCTGGCAACCGGCGTTGTCCGGATCCTCGTCTCTGACCTGCGAGAGCGGGGTCTGGTCACGATTCACCGGGCCAGGCCGACAGGTGTCAGCGACCTGACAGTCCTCCGGCAGGTAGCAGATGGCCTGCGGCGGCTATGACCGTCGGACGGGTGTTCAGGCAGGTCCTTGCGCGTGCAGCACAGGAGCGTAGGAGATGCCGACGATCAAACCATCGTCGGTGAGAAGCCTGGTCACGGCTTGTCCCCATGGCTCAGTGCGGGCAGGGTGCAACAGTTCAAAGCCCGCGTCTTGAAGCTCAGCTCCTGCCGCGGCCACAGCGTCCGCGTCCTCCACCTCAAACTCGATCGATGCCTGCGGGATCAGCCGGTCGGCGGGCCACTCCGGGGTGCCAAAGCACGCCTCTGCAGCCTGCGAGAGCGGCCACACGCCGAAGTGCTTGCTGCCGGGCACGTTCTCGCTCGAGTAGTAACCATCGCCTTCCCCCTCCAGCGGCAGGCCGAGGGTGTCCCTGAATAGCTTGCGGCTTTGCGGCGGGTCAGCGACGACCACCGCCACGCTCGTGACGAAGAGAACGTTCATAGGGCGCAGCCTACGAGCCGCATCTCACAGCCACGGCGCCAGCCCGCGGCTGCCATCGACGGGCAGAGTCTGGCCCCCGAACCGTCATAATTGCCGCATGATCGACGCGTTGATCGAGCGCATGTGGGAACTCCTCGAGCCGATGGAGGCCGCTGCCGATCCGAAGCGGATCTTCCACGCCACCTATCTGCGGACCACAATCGCCGTCGCCGAGGAGATAAAGCGCCCAGGCGGCTTTGCCGACCCGGAGTGGACCGAGCGCTGGGACGTCGCGTTCGCCGACCTCTACCTTGAGGCGCTGGAACAGCTGCAGGCCGGAGAGCAGCCGTCGCGGCCTTGGGCGATCGCCTTCGCCGCACGGCGCGGGCTGCCCGTCCTGACCAGTCTGCTGCTCGGCATGAACGCGCACATCAATTACGACCTGCCGCAGGCCCTCCTAGCGGTGATCACCGACGAGGAATTTGATGACGCGGAGCTGATCGCCACGCGCGAGGCGGACCACAAAGCCATCGACGACATCCTTGCGGCACGAGTGTCGGCCGAGGGCGACGAGCTGATCAACATCGACGGGCCGGGCTCGCTGCTGAATCGGCTGCTGAGGCCGTTCAATCAAAGCGGCACCCGGCGTTTCCTGCGCGAGGCGCGCCAGAAGGTATGGGCCAATGCGATCAGTCTGAGCCAGGCGCGGCGCACCGGCGCCGGGGCTTATGCTGCCCGGCTCGCCGAGCTCGAGGAACTCAGCGCCGCCAAGGTAATCGAGCTGCAAGCGCCGGGGCAGGTGCTGCTCAAGCTCGCGGTGAAGGGCTTCGGTGTCCGCCTGCCCTCTCACCCGGCCAGCTGATCAGCGCGCTGGCCATTGCGGCGATAATGGAGATAGGCATGGACAATACGCAAGCGAAGCCGCTTAGGCTGGCGACGGATGCCGACCTGCCAGCAATCCGCCGTGTCATCGCCGCGGCCTACGACAAATACCTGGCCCGCATGGACAAGCCGCCCGCGCCGCTGCTGCGTGACTACGGCACTGCTGTCCATGCGGGCACCGTCTGGGTGGCCGGAAGCCCGGTGGCTGGCCTGATTTCGCTGACGCAGGAAGCAGACACGATCCTCATCGAGAATGTCGCCGTGCACCCAGATCAGCAGGGCATCGGCCTGGGACGCCGACTCATGGAATTTGCCGAAGAACTCGCCGGCGAACGGCGGATCCGGCGTCTCGCCTTGTATACCAACGAGGTCATGACCGAGAACCAGGCGATCTACGCACATCTTGGCTATGAAATCATGAGCCGGCGTACAGAGCATGGCTACAGCCGCGTCTACATGGAGAAGACCCTCCCAGCCAAGCCTGCTCACCCCGGCCGGTGAAGAGGTCATACGTCGCGTGATCACGCAGCCGGTGGCTGATCGATGCGCACCAGGTTGCCGGACGGGTCACGGACGGCGAAGTCTCGAGTGCCCCACGGCTGCTTGGTCGGCTCCTGCACAATCTCGGCGCCGGAATCGCGGACCTTCGTGAAGGCCGCGTCGAGGTCGTCGGTGGTGAAGTGGACTCCGTTCAGGGCGCCCTTTGCGATCAGAGCTGCGAGCGCATCTCCGTCGGCAGGGCTGCCATTCAGGTAGTTCGTGATGACGATCGCGACGCCGGGCTGGGAGGCCGCTCCGACGGTGAGCCAGCGGAACCCCTCCTGGGCAACGTCGTTCCGCAGTTCTAGGCCGAGTGCGTCGCGGTAGAAAGCCAGCGCGCGATCGGGATCATCAACGAGGACGAAGCACCGGGCCAGTGCGAGATCCATAGCGCAACGCTAGCTCGCGACCGGCTCGCGCGCGCTTCCGATTCTCCTGGCGCCCGGGCTGTCGAAACCGACCAGTCCGTCCCCCACGGCGACCGACGCAGCGGCCGTATCGAATTGTTTGAGAAGTTTGCACCAGATCAAGAGGGTAAAGCTATAGTAATCGTCCTCTGCTCTGATGGTAACGAGGATGGAT
This sequence comes from Streptosporangiaceae bacterium, assembly GCA_035631375.1. Lineage (GTDB taxonomy): Bacteria > Actinomycetota > Actinomycetes > Streptosporangiales > Streptosporangiaceae > JAJYUU01. The sequence continues at coordinate 23,493 of DASQIW010000136.1, read as the reverse complement.
AGAGCGGGCTCTTGCCGACGATGCGACGCTCCCCGGCACCGGTCGCCTCAATCCGCGGACCGCTCCCGCGTGACCCTGGTGCTACCATCCCGGCAGTCGCGCTCGCCGTCGTCGTGACCATCCTCGCCGTCCTGACCGGATCAGGACCGGCGGCCGCCGGGAATCCGCTGCGGCCCGGGATGGCCGTGCTGCTCGGCTCCTACGGTGCAGGCACCGGCCTCATCGGCAGCTCCTGGTGGCAGGCCGCGGTCGCGCTGTCGACCGTCGAGACATACGCGCAGGTCACCGGCGACACGACGTTTGACTCGGTGATCGCCGGCGCATTCGCGATCAACTCCGGTAGCGACTTCCAGAACGACTCAAACGATGACACCGCCTGGTGGGCGCTGGCGTGGCTACAGGCCTACGACCTGACGCACGTCCCGGCCTACCTCGCGATGGCCGAGACAGACGCCGACTACATTCACCAGGACTGGGACGACACGTGCGGCGGTGGCGTGTGGTGGCAGCGGAACCCGCTGGCCTATAAGAACGCGATCACCAACGAGCTCTTCCTCGAGCTCACCGCCTCGCTGCACAATCACCTACCCGGAGATGCCAAGTACCTGAGCTGGGCGAAGGCCGAGTGGTCGTGGTTCGACCACAGCGGGCTGATCAACGCGAACAGCGTGATCAACGACGGCCTCGACGGCTCCTGCGCGAACAACGGCGACGTCACCTGGACCTATAACCAGGGCGTCATCCTGGCCGGCCTTGCCCAGCTCTACCGGGCCACCGGGCACAGCGCGTTCCTGCGCGCGGCCGAGCGCATCGCGACAGCCGCGATCAGCCAGCTCACCTCTGGTGGGGTGCTGGCCGAACCCTGCGAGCAACGCATCTGCGCCGCCAGACTCGACGCAAATACCCAGGCCTTCAAGGGCATCTTTGTCCGCGACCTCAAGGTTCTCGCGGTCACGGCGTCGACGACGCGGTTCAACTCCTTCTTCGCCCGTCAGGCCCGGTCCATCGAGGCTCACGACACCGGCCACCACCATGAACACGGCATGTTCTGGGCTGGCCCGCTCGGGCGCGTAAGCCCGGCCAGTCAGGCCAGCGCGCTCGATGCCCTGATTGCCTCCGTCAAGCTGCCTTAGCGTCGCGGCCACCGTCGGGACGCCGAGCCGCCGGGCATACCCTGGCCGAATACGAAGCATCACGATCCGCAACAGAAAACTTTACTGACTCGATTCACTGACTGACTCCAGTTTTGATAGGTTGAGGACGTGCTCACGGATCCCGCTGACCTGCTTCGTCAGCGCGGCTACCGAGTGACCGGTCAGCGGTTGGCCGTCCTGCGTGCGGTTTCGAGCGAGCCCCATGTGACGGCGGACGCGGTAGCCGAGACCGTGCGGGCAGAGCTCGGCTCCATCTCGCTGCAAGCGGTCTACGACGTACTCGGCGTCCTGGTCGACGTGGGCCTGATCCGGCGCATCCAGCCCGCAGGCTCGCCGGCGCTTTTTGAGGCCAGGGTCAGCGACAATCACCACCACGTGATCTGTCGCAGCTGCGGCCGGGCCGCCGATGTCGACTGCTCCGTCGGCGCCGCGCCGTGCCTCACGGCCGTCGACGACAGGGGCTACGAGATCGACGAAGCCGAGGTCATCTACTGGGGTCGCTGCCCGGACTGCCAGTCCAAGAACCAGAACCAGAGGTGAACCCGCGCCGGCCCGCCGGCGCCCAATCACAGCCGATGGAGGACATCATGAGCGACGAGAGCCAGTGCCCGGTCGTGCACTCGGCCGTACCCCGGACGGTTCGAGACTGGTGGCCGGACCAGCTGGACCTGAAGGTGCTCCAGCTGAGCCCGCAAAAGGCCAGTCCGATGGGGGCGGATTTCAACTACCGGGAGGAGTTCGGCACCCTCGACTTCGCTGCCGTGAAGCGGGACATCGAGGCGGTTCTGACGACGTCGCAGGACTGGTGGCCCGCCGACTACGGCCACTACGGGCCGCTCATCATCCGGATGGCGTGGCACGCCGCCGGCACGTACCGAATCGGCGATGGGCGCGGCGGCGCGGGGCGGGGCACGCAGCGGTTCGCGCCGCTCAACAGCTGGCCCGATAACGCCAGCCTCGACAAGGCGCGCCGGGTGCTCTGGCCGGTCAAGCAGAAGTACGGCCGGAAGCTCTCCTGGGCCGACCTGCTGGTTCTGTCCGGCAACGTCGCCCTGGAGTCGATGGGCTTTAAGACCTTCGGCTTCGGCGGGGGTCGCGAAGATGTGTGGGAGCCCGAGGACGTCGACTGGGGCGTGGAAGCCACATGGCTCGGCGACGAGCGCTACAGCGGCGACCGCGAACTGGCCAATCCCTTCGGCGCCGTCCAGATGGGTCTCATCTACGTGAACCCAGAGGGGCCGAATGGCAACCCCGACCCGCTGGCCGCTGCCCGTGACATCCGAGAAACGTTCCGCCGCATGGCCATGAACGACGTGGAGACGGTCGCTCTTATCGCCGGCGGCCACACATTCGGCAAGACCCACGGTGCGGCCAGTGGCGACGAGTACGTCGGCCGCGAGCCTGAGGGTGCCCCGATCGCGGAGCAGGGCCTCGGCTGGGCCAACAGCTTTGGCACCGGCAAGGGCGACGACACCATCACCAGCGGGCTGGAGGGCACCTGGACGCCCACACCCACGACCTGGGACAACAGCTACTTCGAGACGCTGTTCGGGTACGAGTGGCAGAAGGTGAAGAGCCCGGCCGGTGCATGGCAGTGGATCCCGACGGATCCGGCGGCGGCCACCACCGTGGCGGACGCCCATGACCCGTCGAAGGCGCACCCGCCGGTCATGCTCACGACGGACCTCTCGCTTCGGATGGACCCGATCTACGAGCCCATCTCCCGGCGGTTCCTCGAGAATCCCGAGGAACTCGCCGACGCCTTCGCGAAGGCGTGGTTCAAGCTGACCCACCGCGACATGGGACCCGTCTCGCGGTACCTCGGCCCGGAGGTTCCGGCAGAGCCGCAGCTCTTCCAGGACCCGGTCCCTCAGGTCACCGGCGAGCTGATCGGAGCGCAGGACGTCGCCGCTCTCAAGGCCGCGATTCTCGCTTCTGGCCTCACGATCTCCCAGCTGGTGTCCACGGCCTGGGCTTCTGCGTCGACATTCCGCGGCACCGACCGGCGTGGCGGAGCCAACGGGGCGCGGATCCGCCTGGCCCCCCAGAACGACTGGGAGGTCAACAACCCGGCTGAGCTAGCCCAGGTGCTGCGGACCCTCGAGGGGGTCAAGGAACAGTTCAACGGCTCGCAGGCTGGCGGGACGAAGCGGGTCTCCCTCGCCGACGTAATCGTGCTCGGCGGATGCGCGGCCGTGGAGCAGGCAGCCAAGAACGCGGGATATGACGTGCAGGTTCCGTTCTCTCCCGGGCGCACGGATGCGACGCAGGAATGGACCGACGTCGAGTCCTTTGCCGTGCTCGAGCCGACCTCCGACGGCTTCCGTAACTATGCGGGCAAGCTGAGAGCCGGTCAGGCCGAGCACGCGCTGGTAAACCGCGCGAGCCTGCTCACGCTGACCGCGCCCGAGATGACGGTTCTCGTCGGCGGCATGCGCGTCCTCAACACGAATTACGACAAGTCCGATCTCGGGGTCTTCACCGACCGGCCCGGCATCCTCAGCAACGACTTCTTCGTCAATCTGCTCGACATGGGCACGACCTGGCACGCGACGACGGAGTCCGAGGACGCCTTCGAGGGCCATGACCGGGCGACGGGCGCGCACAAGTGGACCGGTACGCGCTTCGACCTCGTGTTTGGCTCCAACTCTCAGCTCCGGGCAATCGCCGAGGTCTACGCGAGCAGCGACGCGCAGGAGAAGTTCGCGCGCGACTTCGCTGCCGCGTGGGGCAAGGTCATGAATCTCGATCGGTTCGACCTCGCCTGACCGAAGCATCAGCCGGGGGGCTGGAAAAACTGATGGCCCCCCGGCTAACGCTTGCATAGCCTGACCTCTCGTGCGGGACAGGCCATCCGGCGTCGAAGATCGCGATCTCATTGACGCCCTGGCTCACGGCTGGCAGATCGACGTCGCAGTCGCCGAGTACGCCCCGGTCGGTGGCGGCAGTTACCACTGGATCGTGCGGGACCGCGACGGTCGGCAGTGGTTCGCTACCGTCGACGACCTCGATCAGAAGGGCTGGCTCGGCGACACCAGCGACGCAGTGGCTGAGGGTCTTGCTCAGGCGATGGAGACGGCCGTCGCGTTGCGGCACGAGGCAAGGCTTCCGTTCGTGCTGGCTCCGATCAGGGCACGGAACGGGGCCGCCGTCCTGCGCCTCGGGTGCGCCTACGCGGTCGCCGTGTTCCCCTACCTGGCTGGGGCCGCAGGCCGCTTCGGCGAGGCGCTGCCTGCGCGCGAGCGAAACCATGTCGTGGACATGCTGGCGGCGCTGCACGGCGCCACCCCTGGGGGGGCTCAGGTTCCGCCGCACGAGATTGCCCTTGCCCGGCGCAGCGACCTGGATGCGGCGCTCGGGGAGCTAGGCCAGCCCTGGAGCGGCGGCCCGTTGTCGGAGCCAGCCCGAGCGCTGCTGGGTGCCCACGCGGAGCAGGTGGGGCGCCTGCTGGCTCGCTTCGACCGCCTAGCTGAGCGGGTGACAGCCCTCGAGCCCGTGATCACCCACGGTGAGCCGCACCCTGCCAATCTCCTCACGGCAGGGACCGAGATCCTGCTGATCGACTGGGACACCGTCGGCCTCGCGCCGCCCGAGCGCGACCTCTGGTGGGTCGTCACCGACAGCGGCGGCGAAGAAGCGCGCCGCTACACCCGCGCCACCGGGCGGCGGGTCGACCCGGACGCGCTCACGCTCTACCGCCTGCGCTGGGCGCTCGATGATCTCTCGATCTTCACCCGCCAGCTTCGCTCCGGCCACGACCGTACCGCCGACGCCGAGCACGCGTTCCGCGCCATCGAGATCACCCTCGCCGGCGCGCCGGGATAGCGGCTCCGGTGCGCTCGCGCCGGGCGGCAGGCAGCGCGACGAGCATCAGCGCGCCGGTGATGGCGAATGCGACCGGAAAACCGATATGGCCGACGAACAACCCGAATGCAGCCGGGCCAGCCCCGTAGCCCGCGTCGTAGGCGAGGTTCCACAGGGCGCTCGCTGTGCCGGTGCTGGCCGGCATACGGTCGATCATCAGCGCGAGCGTCGCGTTCTGGCACACTCCGAATCCCGCGCCGAACAGGCACATTCCCGCGATCACCGCGACCGGTGAGGAGAGCCCGATCATGGTGATCATGCCCGCGGCGGCCACGGTCAGCGCCGGGACCAGCAGCCGCGCGTGACCGCGCCGGTCACCGAGACGCCCGGCCCACCAGCGCGTGATGGTGGCCATCAGCGCCTGAACGAGGAGGCCCACCACGACGATGTTGCTGGCGACTCCGGCGGCGAGCGGCAGGAAGGAGGCAATCACGCCCGCCGCCACCGTGCTTGACGCGAAGATGAGGAACGACCGCAACTGCCCGCCGCGCCGAAGCCCCGCCAGCAGCCCGTCAGACCGCCCGGAGCCAGCGCCTGGCCTCGCCGTCGTCTGCCTGCCCAGGCCGGCCGGCAGCCGCCGGAGAACCGCCGCGGGAATCAGCGCACTGGCCGCTGTGAGAACGACGACCAGCCCGATGCCGTAGTGGTCGGCGAGCCAGACACCGGCGGGCAGCGCGATGACTTCCGGAGCCATGGCTGCCACCCCGTACAGGCCAAGCCCTTCGCCGCGCCGGTCGGCTGGCAGGAGCTCCGCCGTCAGGGCACTCGTGAGCACGGTGCTAAGGCCGAATCCAAAGCCTCGAACGACGCTGACGGTCACGAGGCCGGCCAGCCCTCCACCGGTCAGCAGGGCTAGCGCCGGAACGCCGAGCAATAGCAAGCCAGCGGCCAGCAGAGACCGGAACTCGAAGCGGCGCATCAGCGCTGGCGCCGCCAGCTCGGCAGCCACGGTGCCGAGCAGGAGCATCGCGGTCACCAGCCCAGCGCCGGCGCTGCTCGCTCCTGCGGCCGACGCATACCGGGGCAGGACTGAGAACGGCAGCGAAAAACTGGTGAGCGCACAGAACTCTGCGAGGAACACCAGCGCGAGCGGGCCGGTGACGATGCGCTCCCGGGAAGCTCTCGTCACAGCCGGCGTGACGTCGCGGCGCGCGCTGGCCTGCGGCTCGGTACAGGTGGATGTGCTCATGACAGCGACGGTACGAGCGAAGTGGGCCACTGGTAAGGTCCAATTTCATGACGATCCAGTGGTCCGGTTTGAGCCCGGCGCTGCTGGTTCAGCTGGACCGTGATAGCGCGCAGCCGCTGCGATCCCAGCTGGAAGCGGCACTGCGCGACGCGATCCGGAGCGGCCGGCTGCGTGGCGGCGAGCGGCTGCCGTCGTCGCGGGAGCTGGCCAGGGAGCTGAGCCTGTCGCGTGGCCTGGTCCAGGAGTGCTACAGCCAGCTGCTCTCTGAGGGCTACCTGACCAGTCAGATTGGCTCGGCTACCCGAGTCGCGACGGGCGCCTACCGGCCGCCGCTCACGCCGCACGAGCGACCGCAGCCGCCGCAACAGCTGATCGCGGACTTCCAGGTCGGCGTGCCGGATCTCGCGAGTTTCCCGCGTGCGGACTGGGTCTGGGCGACCCGCGAAGCGTGCGCAAACGTGGCGGCTCCCGATCTTGGCTATGGCGACCCGCGCGGCAGCCCCGTTCTCCGTGCCGTTCTCGCCGGTTACCTCGGCAGGGTGCGAGCCGCCGCCGCAGACCCTGACCACCTGATCGTGAGCACCGGATTCGCCCAGGGCATCGTCCTCGCGTTGCGGGCGCTCGCCCACGCCGGCGTGCGGTGCGCTGCGTTCGAGGACCCCGGGTACGGCGCCGCCGAGGTCAGCGAGACGGTCGCGGCGGCCGGGACGATCGGCATGCAGGCGGTTCACGTACCGGTCGACGAGCGTGGCATCGACGTAGCCGCGCTCAAGGACAGCGGCGCTCAAGCCGTTGTCGTCACTCCGGCGCATCAGTCACCTACTGGTGTCGTCATGGCAGCGCGGCGGCGGCACGCGCTGGTCGAGTGGGCGCGCCGGAACGATGCCTACGTGATCGAGGACGACTACGACTCCGAGTTCCGGTATGACCGGGAACCCGTGGGTGTGCTGCAGGGTCTCGCCCCGGACCGCGTCGTTTCCATCGGCACAGCGAGCAAGTCGCTGGCACCGGCGGTTCGGCTCGGCTGGATCGCTGCGCCGCCGCAGCTAGCCGAGGCCATCGCGGCCGAGAAGCGCGTCAGCGACCGCGGCACCTCGACGCTCGATCAGCTGGCGCTGGCTGCGCTGCTCGAGTCGGGTCGCTACGACCGTCATCTTCGCCGTATGCGGGCGGTCTACGGCGGTCGACGGGATGTGCTCATCGGTGCGCTCGCGCGGCATGCTCCTGGCATCCGGCTGACAGGCCTCGCGGCCGGGTTCCACGCCGTTGCGCATCTGCCAGCCGAAGCGGACGAGCAGGCGGTGGTCGCCGCGGCCCGCGAGCGAGGGGTCGGGCTAGAGGGGATGAGCAGTTTCCGGTCCACGCGGGCGACGAGGCCGCCGCAGCTCGTGCTCGGGTTCGGCCTGGTCGGCGAAAGGGCCATCGAACCGGCCATCGCCGCTGTCGCCGATCTGCTGCGCTAGCAGTCGCTCGACTCAGTCAACTCGCGCAGCTTCTCGAAGCTGTCCGTCCAGCCGCTCCGATGCAAGTCCTGGCGCCCCTCGGTGGCGAACTGGCCCTGCGAGAGCGACACTTCCGTAGCGTGTCCAACCTCCTGAAGGAGCAGTTCCACGACTGTCTGGCGGTCGTCAGGATGGGGTTCTTCGTACCGGAACGTGTAGGCCAGCCGGCGCGGCGGCTCGATCTCGAGGAACTCGCCCGCGAGATGGAAGCGATCCCCATCTGGCGGCTGCATGGTGAACCGATAGCCGCCCCCCACGCGCAAATCGAGGTCGATCTCGGGCATTGTGTACCCATACGGCCCCCACCATCGCGGCAGTTCAGCGGACTCGGTGAGTGCGCTGAAGATCCGCTCCCGCGGCGAATCCACGACGATCTGCAGCTCTAGGACGAGGCCACCCGCTGATGAGTTCATGACCCGATTCTCCCGCAGAGTCCCTGAGCAGCCGCCCCGTGACCCTGGTGTCTGGTGGGCAGGCCACGGTGACTGCGATGCTGGCCGATGGGGCCGGATCGTGGGAGATTGCGGGCTCCCACCGAAGGGAGAGCGCAATGCCCGTGCAGATTCCGACCGGTGACATCCATCACCTGCGGCTTACGGTGACCGACGTGGGCCGGAGCCGTCAGTTCTACACCGGCCTCCTAGGTTTCGAGGTCGCGGTGGAATCGCCGCCGCCCGATGACCCGTCAGCAGACGAGGTGTTTAAGATCCTCTTCGGCGGCGTGGTCATGATCCGCGGAAACCTGCTGATGGGCTTGCGGCCGATGGCGCCATCCGGTGACCGATTCGACCCGGACCGCGTCGGCCTTGACCATCTCAGCTTCGGCGTCGCCAGCCATGAGGACCTCGAGCATGCGGTGCGGCTACTCGACGAGCACGGCGTCCGCCACGGCGGGATTACCAATCTGCCAGCGTTCGGGATCGACGTGCTCTCATTCGAAGACCCTGATGGCATCCAGCTCGAACTGACGGCGCCAGCCCAGTCCGTCTGAGCCGCCCGGCAGCGGTCAGGCTTCCAAGCGCGGCTACCGCTGCTGCTCGGTGGGGCGGATGAGTAGCTCGTTGACCGCGACGTGGCGGGGCCGGGTCACTATGTAGCTGATCGCGTCGGCGATGTCTGTGGCTTCCATGCGCTGGCCGAACTGGTTGCGGATGCTCTGCAGGACCTCAGGCCGGTTGTGGCCGGCCAGCTCGGTCGCGGTCGCGCCGGGCTCGACCAGCGAGACACGCACGTACTGCCCAGCCAGCTCCTGACGTAGCGACTCGCTGAACGCGCCCACGCCGAACTTGGTCAGCGCGTAGACCCCGTTGCCGTTACGAGCAAACCGGCCTGCCACCGAGCTGATGTTCACCATGTCCGCGACCTGACGCGGTCCGTCCGCAGCGGCGCGCAGGAGGTGCGGTAGCGCAGCGTGCGCGCAGTACAGCAGGCCCAGCACGTTGAGATCCACCATCTGCTGCCACTCGGCCAGCGGCGCGCCGGCAGCCGGACCAAGCAGCATGACACCGGCGTTATTGACGAGCGTGTCTAGCCGGCCCAGTTCCGTGACGGTGCGCTCCACCGCGGCCGCAGCCTGTTTCTGATCGGTGACGTCGCACTCAAGCACCAGCACGGTGCCATCGCGTCGGCTGATCTCCGCCGCCAGTTCCTCTAGCCGCTCCCGCCGTCGGGCCGCCAGCGCCACCGCCGCGCCCTGGGCAGCCAGCGCGGCTGCCGTGGCCGCGCCGATGCCACTCGACGCTCCCGTGACCAGTGCGACTGTGCCTTCCAGTGCTGACGTCAACCCGCACTCACCACCCTGTTGAGAAACGTCGCTGCCCACTTCAATAGCACAGGCATCGCCGATCACGACCCGGCTGGGTCGCGTTCATCCATGCCAGCGCCCCTGCTCCGCCCGCTTCTCCGTGTCAGCTCGCGCCAGCCCTCGGCCAGGGGTCGCGGTAACCTCGCCTCGTGACGCCGTCCCGGTTCGTGGTGCAGTTGCACGACGCCACCCGGTTGCACTACGACCTGCGGATCCTTGTGGGCGGCGCGCTTCGGTCATGGGCGGTCCCGCGGGGCCCGTCGATGGACCCGGCGGTCCGCCGGCTAGCCGTGCCGGTTGAGGATCACGAGCTGTCGGCTGGCGAATTCGAGGGCGTGCACGAGGGCTCGCGGCGCGGCACTGGCGCGGTGATCATATGGGACGAAGGCCGGGCAGAGATCCGTCGTGATGACCCCGGCCATATGTCCGTTGTCCTGCACGGGCAGAAGCTTGTCGGCGGTATTGGCCTGACCCGCACGGGCGAGCGGCGCTGGGTGCTGGTCAAGGTCAGAGACGAGTTCGCGCTCCCTGGGTCGGACATCACGGCTGACCGGCCCGAGAGCGTGCGAACGGGCCGCAGGTGGGAAGACCTAGTGCGCCGTTGCGATAGCCGCGCCAACTAGGCGTTGACGGAGGTCTGCGGCGGCTGAGGCATCGCGGTACCCGGCTCTGGCCGCAGAGCCGCTGTCTGCTCGGCGCAGATCTCGGCCAGCGCCTGCGGCGCCGCCCGGCAGATGCCGGGGAAGTTCAGGTAGCCGTGCGGCATACCGACGTACTCGGTGAATCGCACCGGCACCCTGGCGGACCGCAGAGCCGCCGCGTACCGGACGCCGTCCTCGCGCAGGGGATCGTGCTCGGCAACCTGGATCAGCGCGGGGGGCAGGCCCGCCAGATCCGCGGCGCGCAGCGGCGAGATGCGGGGGTCGGCCGGATCGGCGTCGCCCAGGTACATCCGCCGGAATGCCTGCATCTCCGGCCCGTCGATGATGAGCGACCTGGCCGGAGCCTCCGGGACGCGGGTCATGTCGGTGGCCGGGTACAGCAGCGCCTGATGGCTGATCAGCGGCCCGCCGCGGTCGCGGGCAAGCAGGCACATGACGGCGGAGAGATTGCCGCCCGCGCTTTCCCCCATGACCCCGATGCGTGCAGGCGTCGCCGCGCCGAACTGCGCGGCGTTATCCGCCGCCCACACCAGCGTCGCGTAGCAGTCGTCCACAGCGGCGGGGAACGGGTGCAGCGGCGCCAGCCGGTAGTCCACGGACACCACGACCGCTCCGACCGTGACAGCGACTGAGCTGCACATCCAGTCGGACAGCCGCAGATCGCCCCAGACGAATCCGCCGCCATGAATGTTCAGGATCAGCGGCCGATCCCCCGCCGGAGCGTCCGCAGGCCGGTAGACCCGCACCTGGATGTCCCCCGCCGGGCCGTCGATGGTGAGGTCGCGCAGTTCTGTGCCCTGCGCCACCCCGCCGAAGATCCGGTCGACCAGCGCGTTGCTCGGAACGTGCCGGGACTGCCGCGCGAGGACCTTCTCGTCGCTCATCTCAGCGACCGAGCCGGTCCGCCGCAGGACCCAGTCCCACACCAGGATTCGGCGATCGATACGTGCCACCAGCGAATGCTAGATCGCGAGGTCGCGAATCGCCAGCGCCGTGAGAATGGGGCGACCGCGACCCCAAGCCGCCCCGTTCCCCTACAAGACCAGCGCAGTGACAGCGGAGAGCGATGCGCTCACCGTGCGCGGCGGAAGCTCAGCCCACCCGGCCTGCGGGGCTCGGATGCCGAGGGCGCTCGCGCTCGACCGGCTTCCCGCGGCTGCGCTTACGCATCCACAGGAACACGGCGAGGACCACCAGCAAGAAGCCGATTACCGCAAGGACGATCGGCAGGGACACGCCAAGGGTCGTGATGATGCTGTTGCCGTTGTTGTTGTCGGTCACCGCCTGCGAGAGGCTGGCGGAGGTCGCGTGGTAGCTGTAAGAAAGCACCGGGATGAGCGGGACGATCATGCCGGTCGGCAGCTTAATGCCGCCCATCTGGGTCTCGTTGTTGCTGACATTCACGACCAGCCCGGTGGCCGGGGCCACGTAATAGGTGTTGCTGGCCTGGTAGGTGTAGCCGAGCGGAACTGCGGCTGCGCCGGGAAAGACGCGCGATAGGTTGGCGACCTGAGCGGGCGAGATCAGCCCGGCACTCTCCAGGCGGGGCAGCAGCGAAGTCGGCAGGGTCTTCGGCAGCGCCGCGAGCACCTGCGGGTTCTTGATCGGCGTCGGCGGCACCGTGGTCTGGTACTGGTTGGTGGTGATACCGCCCTGCTGGGCCTCGCGCACGAACCTCAGCTTGGTGGTCGTCTCGGTGTAGGGAACCCAGCCGGTGTAGCTCTGCTTCTTGGCGCCAAACGGCCAGCTAACGGTCAAGCCGCTCGCGGGGGTGACGTTCCAGTCGCTCGGATGGCTTCTGGTCGCCATCAGTGTCTGCCGGTCGACCGCGTAGTGCGTGACGGTCGAGCCGACCGGGGTGCTCCCGGTCTTCACCGCCCTGGTGTCCTGGATGAGCGCGGTGTTACCCGACGTCTGCTGCACCTTGACGTTATCGGTGAGCGTTACCGGGAGGTTTGATCGAATCGCCGCGCCCAGGTTGCCCGTCGCCAGCGCCGCCGGGTTGAACAAGCTATGGATCGTGCCGGTGTAGGTGCGCGTCTTGTTGTAGTCGCCTGGCACCCGCGCGACGTAAGACGGCGTAATCCACCAGGCCAGCAGCCCTCCGATAATAAGGAGGATCAGCCCGATCACACCGCTGGTAATGGCGGCCTTGCGCATGACAGCCCCCGGTCACGCATGCCGTCCAGGGCGCTCTGCCGCGCGCCTGGCTCAGACAGCACGCACCCACTCACCGTTTCCCGCCAGGCGCGCGATCACATCGCCCGTTGCAGGTGAATAGGTGTGCGGCAGTGGAGGGTCCGCTAACGGATTACTCCGCATTTTGACGGTCAATGCGGCCGGGATCACCCTGTCGCGGTGACCGGCTTGCGCGCCGCGAGCCGCTCGATCAGGCCGAGCTTGAAGCGCTCGCGTCGCACCACCGCCAGGCCAGCAGCCTCGACGTGGCGCAGCGGCCGGCGGAGTGCGTGCTCCCCCTGAAGGGGAACGCTCACTACCTCGATCAGCCGCTGGATGACCCGCACCGGCCAGGCGGCGCCTTCGATATGGTCGGCAAGCAGCAGCAGACCGCCAGGCAGCAGCACCCGGACCGCCTCGGTGACCGCAGGACCGTCGTCGGGAACTGCGCACAGCCCGAACGTGCAGACGACAGTGTTGAAGGACGCATCGGCGAACGGCAGCGCCAGGGCGTCAGCCTCGCGAAGATCGACTGCGCGGCCAAGGTCAGCGGCGCGCCGGCGCGCCAGCGTGAGCATCGCCGGGCTGAGGTCGACGCCGGCCAGCTCGACGTCGGGTGGGTAGAACGGCAGGTTGAGACCGGTCCCGATCGCCACCTCGAGGGTCCTGCCGGTGGCCTGGGAGCAGACCCAGGCACGGCTGTCGCCCAGGAAGTGCCGCTCGGCGAACTGCATCTGCCGGTCGTAGCCAGCCGCATGGCTGTCCCAGTAACGACGCCGCCGGTCCGCGCTCAGGTGATCTGCTGGCACGAGTCGCGCTCCTCCCGCCGGCTTTTCCGCCGACCGGAGCCGGAGCGGACAGCCAGGCTGCCACTGCGTCCAGTAGAGCACGCAGGGACTCTGTGCGGTCGGCCAGTGAACTGGATCACAGAACGCCCCCTGTACCATCGATCCAGTGATCACGGCGGCGGTGCCCTCGGGTTTCACCAGCGGGTACGATATCCGACGAATCCGGCGCGGACGCACCGTTGGTCGCCCTAGGCTGATCAGAGGTCCGCTATCAGGGGTCGGCCGAGCGGTAAGAACTTATCGGGGAGTCCAACAAGCGCCGATGCGGACCGGGTAGCTGGTCAGGCAGGTCTCCGATGGAGGTGGGCGCCACGTGACGCAGGTGTCCGCCGGCCCTGCCGATTCATCCGGACCGGTCAAGGAGGCGGATTCCGGGGCGATCGACCCCGCCAGCGGCAACGGTAACGGTCACGCTGGGCCTGCCCTGGCTGGCCAGGCGGGCGTGATCGAACACACCGGTGTCGACGTTCCGGAGCCGGCCGCGCCGACCCGCCCGGAGGCACCAACCCAGTCGACCGAGCCGAGGGGCCCGATCGAGCGGGTTATGAGCGCGGTCATCCGCAAGCTCTCCTTTAGCAAGCTCGCCACCCCGAAGGTCGCCCTCACGGTCACTGCCGCGGGCCTGCTGCTCGGCATGATCGTCGGCGCGACGGCGCCGAACTCCGAGACCATCCAGCGTGTCTGGCTGCCGCTTACCAACCTGGTGTCCTGGTTCCTTAACCCGGCGCACAATGAGGCCCGGGCCGGCCTTCATGACATCCTCACCTCGACGCTTCTCTACGGCGGCAACATCCTCGCCTGCCTGGGGCTCGCCGGCATGTTGTGGGCGCACAGCCAGGGCTGGCGCCCGGACCCGCGCAAACTGCTGCTGGCCAGCACGGTCGTGGTTTCGATCATGGTCTGCCTCACGCCGGTCGGATCCTCGGATACCGCGAGCTACGCGGCGTACGGCCGGATCGCGGCACTCGGCCACGACCCGTACACACAAGGAGCCCTCGCCTGGCTCGGCCATAGACCCGGCGATCATTACCTCAAGGTCGTCGGCCAGCTGTGGCATAACCAGCCCTCGGTGTACGGCCCGGTGGCCACCTGGGTCCAGTCCTTCGCGGCCTCGATCGGCGGGCCAAGCGTCCAGACGACGATCTGGTTGCTGATGATCCTCAACGGCGTCGTGTTCCTGGCCGTGGGGCTGCTGCTGCTCAAGACGTCCGACGACCCGATCCGGGCGACGCTGTTCTGGACCGCGAATCCCGTGCTCATCCAGCAACTCGTGGGCGGCGGTCACTTCGACACGTTCGTGGCCGCGGCTGCCATCGCCGCTATCCAGCTGGCCAGGCGCACCAGGGGCATCTGGTCGGACGTTCTCATCGGCGTGATCATCGGCGTCGGCTGCAGCGTCAAGATCACCGCCGTGCTGGTCGCGCTCGGCCTGGCCTGGCCGCTGCTGAGACGGCGCGAGTACGGCCGCATCACCCGGATGGCGCTGGCTGCCATGGCCACGGTCGCACTGATCTACAGCTTCTACGGCCTCGATGCCCTGAAACCGCTGTTCGGCGGGTCGCAGTGGGTTAGCCTGCCGTCGCCGTGGTGGTTCGTTCAGGCGCTCGGCAAGCACTTTCACGCCGATCTCGGCACCCTGGCGCTGGTGATCAGCATCCTGTGGCTGGTCAGCATGCTCGTCGTGGCCTGGCTGGTCTACCAGCGGATCTCCGCCGACCAGCCACGCGAGGTTGTCGCGCCGTTCGCGCTGACCTACGCGTGGGTCCTCGTGGCGCCGTGGGTGTTCGCCTGGTACACCGCGCTCCCGTGGGTCGCGCTCACCCAGGTCCCGCGGAACCGGATGACCCGCTGGCTGGCGATCGTCACCGTCGTCCTGGCCCTCTGGCACTCCAGCGGGGGATGGGTCCCGCCGGGACGCGTATGACCACGGGGAAGTCCCGGGCGCGCCAGGGCGCACCGGCGGACCGTGACCCCCTGGTGACCGTTCTGCAGGGGAACGGGGTCGCTTCATCCGCCACCGCCGGCACCCGCGCGGCCGCTGTGGCGCCGTCGCCCGCGGCTGGTCGGCTGGCTGCCGCCGGGTCGATCCTGACGCGGCACTGGCTGGCCGCGACGCTCCTGGTAGCCGGCCTGGTCCTGCGAGTCCTCGCCCTGCTCGCCTACCGGCCTGCGCTCTTCTACATCGACTCCGTCAAATACATCGACAGTTCCCAGGGCAATGACCCCGAGGGCTACAAGGCGCCACTGCGGGCGATCCTGTTCGTGGCGAACTTCGACACCGTCGCCGCCGTCCAGCACCTGCTCGGCCTCGCTATCGCCGTCGCCCTCTACGTGCTGCTGCTGCGCCGCGGGGCGTCGCGATGGCTCGCGGCGCTGGCCATCGCCCCGGTCCTGCTGGACGGCTACCAGCTGCAGCAAGAGCAGACGATCATGCCAACCGTGTGGTTCGAGGCGCTGATCGTGGCCGGCCTGGTGACGCTGCTCTGGCGGCCGGATCCAGGCTGGCGGCGGGTCGTCGCGGCCGGCCTGGTGCTCGGAACCTCCGCTACCGTCGCCCAGGTCGGCGAGGCGCTGGTACTGCCGGCGGCGATCTACCTGCTCGTGGTGGGTGGCGGCTGGCGGCGCGCGCTCGGCCGGGCCGCCGCGCTGGTCGTCGCCTTCGCGGTGCCCATCCTGGCCTACAGCACGGGCTCGCTGCTGACCACCGGGCTGTTCGGACTGTCGCACCAGGGCGTCACGTCCCTCTATGGCCGGACCGCCGCGGTGGTGGACTGCGCCACCATCAGGCTCACGCCCGCCGAGCGCGCGATCTGCCCGACCGCCGCGCAGCAGGCCAGCGGCAATGACTGGCTGGCATTCAACACCCGATCGCCAGTACAAGCGATCTACAACAACGTGCCACGGCGCGACGAGGTCAACAGCACGATCACGGGCTTCAACTCAGCTGTCCTGAAACAGCAGCCCCTGCGAGTCCTCCGGGCATATGGCGGAGACGTGCTGAAGCTCTACGCTGTCACCCGGCACACGGCACCCGGTGACCCTCCGATCACCCGCTGGCAGTTCCCGCGGTCATTCCAGTACTTCACCCCCCACGCCACCAAGGCAGAGGTCGGCGCCATGACCCGGCACTTCGGCGGCGGGTCGCCCGCAGTATGGCGGCCGGTGGCGAACTTCCTGCACCATTACCAGCTCGACGGCGGGTTCACGCCGGGCCCGCTGCTGGTGCTGTTCACCATCACCGGACTGGCCGGCTCGCTGATCGCCGTCGCTCGACGCCGCCTGGACACCCGCATCCGCCAGCGCGCGCTCGCATGCCTGCTGTTCTTCGCCGCGGCCGTGTTCGTGCTGCTGATATCCGACCTGTTCGTGTTCTCCTGGCGGTACCAGATCCCCGCCCTCGTCACGCTGGTCCCGGCCGGCGCACTCGGCCTCGACGTCCTCATCAGCCTGGCCCGGACCCGACGAATCCCCCGCTAGAGCTGCCGCTCTCCGGGCAGATGAGCGGTTGTCGATGAGTAGGTTCACCGCACGCCAGGTCTGGGCACAGGACATGCGATCAACAGTCCTCCGCGGCCGCCTGGCGTTACGCCGGATTTGATCCTCCGTCCGGGCCCGGCTCGCTCGGTTATGATCCGAATGCTGGCGCTCCGTCACTGCGATAAGGAACCGTCGCGGCATGATCCGGGAACCTACGCTCAGCGAGCGCGTCCTGCGCGCCGTGGCCGTCGCGGCCCTCATTGTGTGGTGCATGGTCATGCTCGTCGTCTCGCTGGGTTATCTCGGCCCAAACATCGGGACGACATGGGCGATCCGGCTCGGCATGCTTGCTATCGGCGCGCTCATCACCACGGGACTCGTACGTCTGGGCGTGCACAGCTGGCGCCGCGCGGCCGCGCGGCCGCTGCCCGCCAGCCGGAGCAGCCGCTGGCTCGCGCGCCAGCCCGGCTGGCGGCTCGCCATCGGCTGCTGGTCGCTCTACGTGGCGCCCGAACTCGGCACCGGCTTGTGGCTGCACACCCGCAGCCATCAGCCCTGGGCCACCACCTCGCACATCGCCGGCCTGGTTTCCTCGGTGCTCGGCGCGTGCCTTGTGGCGCTGCTATGCAGGGCGCTGTGGCGCCGCCAGGCAGAAAACACCCATCCCCGTGAGCACGTCCACACGGCCTGAGTCGGGCGTCAGTCCTTGACGGTGATCCGGGTCCCCAGGTCCACGCCCTCACAGATCTGCCGCATCGCTCCGGCGGCCGCGACGTCGAACACGTGCATGGTCAGGGACTGCTCGTTGGCCAGCACGAACGCGCTGGTGTCCATCACCCTGACCCCGGCCGCCAGCGCCTCGTCATAGGTCAGCCGCTCGTAGCGAACCGCGTTCGGATTGAGCTTGGGATCACTGTCGTAGACAGCGTCGACGCCCCGTTTGGCCACCAGCAGCGCATCAGCCTCGAGTTCCAGGGCACGCTGCACGGCGGGATAGTCGGTCGTCACATACGGCTGGCCGATGCCGCCGGCCAGCAGCACGATCGACCCGTGCTCCAGGTGCCGGATCGCGCGCAGCCGGATGAACGGCTCCGCCACGGTCTGAATCGGGAGCGCCGTCATGACCCGGACGTCGATATCGGTCCGCGCGGTCAGGGCCCCGCGCAGCATCAGGGCGTTCATGACCGTCCCCAGCATGCCGATGTTGTCCGCCTCGGCCCGGCTGATCCCCCAGCCCTCAGCCATCCGGCCGCGGAAGAAGTTGCCTCCGCCCACCACCACAGCGACCTGGACGCCGAGCTCCCGGACCGAGAGCACCTCACCGGAGACGCGCGCGAGGCTGGCCGGATCCACGCCCGAGGCCGCCTCCCCTGCCAGCGCCTCGCCGCTCAGCTTCACAACGACCCGGTCATAACGCATGACGACCAAGGCCCCCTCTCCTCAGATCACCCCGCCTCAGTATCCGCGATCAGACAAGACCTGATGCGGGAACGGGGGTCTTCCCCGGCGCCGCCGCCTGCCGGGCCGCGCCCGCCGGACCGGCGTCGCGCTACCGCGCCAGCGCGGCCAGCAGCGGCGCGTAGTGCTCAAGCGGCGGCACCACCGCCTCCGGGTCCTTCGCCTGGTCGTCCCACCGCCGAACCTGGCAGGCGGCGGTGGCATAGGGGCTGGCCTCGAACGCGGCGATCTGCCCCGGGTCCATCGGGCCGCCCTGGACGCCCAGCGTGAACACCGAGGCCGGTGACAGCCTGCCGAGATAGCCCGGCTCCACGGCGCACAGGTACCGCTTGGCGTCGACGTGCAGCCGGACCGGCTCGGTGACGTCCGGGCCGAACCACCGCGCGAGCCAGCTCGCACCCTGGTCGCTGTGCCGGTTGTCGGTGCCCTCCATCAGGTCGCGGCCGCTGCGGGCGCCGCGCAAATGACCGACATCATGCAGCAGCGCGGCCACGATCTGCGCAGGCGCGGCACCGGACCTCTCGGCCAGGGCCGCGGCCTGAAGCATGTGCGCGGCCTGAGTCACCGGCTCGCCCAGGTAGTCAGCGGCGCCCTCACTAGCGAACAGCCCGCCGATGACGTCGACGGCTCGCCCCGATGTCGTCCCCATGCCGTCAGCTTCGGGGCGCGAAGTAGATGAGAGCGACGCCGGCCAGCACGACGGCGGCCCCGATCGCGTCGTAGCGATCGGGGCGGCTGCCGTCGACCCCCCACCCCCATAGCAGGGAGGCCACGACGAACACCCCGCCGTAAGCCGCGTAGATCCTGCCGAAGTCGTGACTTCGCTGCAGCGTCGGGATAACTCCGTACAGCACAAGGACTGCCGCGCCAATGATGCCGATGATGACGGGCGC
Source organism: Streptosporangiaceae bacterium (assembly GCA_035631375.1). GTDB lineage: Bacteria > Actinomycetota > Actinomycetes > Streptosporangiales > Streptosporangiaceae > JAJYUU01. Next base: position 4,464 of record DASQIW010000136.1, on the reverse strand, counting down.
TCCCTCGCGCAGCCACCGCCAGACGAGGTAGCCACCGCCGATCTCGGCGAGACCGGCGGCGATGAACAACCCGATTGCGCGTGCTACGGCCATAAGACGATTCTTGCGTGCTCGCCGCGGGGGATGCGGTCAGCCGCCGGACGCCGCGTCCAGGGCGGCGAGGTAGCCGAAGGTCATGGCCGGGCCGATGGTGGCACCAGGCCCCGCGTAGCTGCGGCCCATCACCAGTGCGCTGGTATTCCCGGCGGCGTACAGCCCTTCGATGACGCTGCCGTCATCGCGCAGGACCCTCGCGCGCTCGTCGGTCCGCAACCCACCCTTGGTGCCGAGATCACCGGGAACGATCTTGATGGCGTAGAACGGCGGCTCAGCCAGTGCCGCCAGGTTCGGGTTGGGCTTGCAGCGGGGGTCGCCGTAGTAGCGGTCGTAGGCAGAGTCTCCGCGGCCGAACGCAGCGTCCTTGCCGACCCTGGCGAACTCGTTGAACTCCTCGACCGTCTTGGCCAGCCCGTCGGCGCTGACGCCGATCTCGCCCGCTAGCTCGGCCAGCGAGCCAGCCCGGACCACCGCACCCGATGCGTACCAGCGGCGCGGCAGCGGCCTGCGCGGCGGCACGCCGGTGAACACGTAGCGGTTGCGGTACCGCTGGTCAGCGATCATCCAGCACGGGATGTGCGGGTTGTCGTCGGTGTGCCTGGCGTACATGGCGTGCACAGCGTCGACATACGGCGCAGCCTCATTCATGAACCGCTCGCCGGCCGCGTTGACGAAGATGGAGCCGGGCAGGCTGCGCTCGGCCAGGCAGAACACTGGCCCGCCGGGCAGCGGGATCGACGGCCCCCACCAGGCGTCGTCCATCAGCGCCAGCACGCCGCCGGCCGCCGCGCCGGCTTCGATCCCGTCGCCGGTATTGCCGGGCGAGCCAACGGTCCAGTCGATCCCGATCGGCGCCCGCTGGTAGCGGCTCCGCATTGCCGCGCTGCGCTCGAACCCGCCGGTTGCCAGCAGCACGCCGCGGGCGGCCCGGACCACGACGGGCTGGCCGTCGCGGAGCGTCTTCACGCCGGTGACGCGGCCGCCGCTCATCTCCAGGCCGGTCATCGGCGTGCTCAGCCAGACCGGAACGCCCACTCTGGCCAGGCCCGACCGCAGGCCGGCCGCGAGCGCCTGGCCCATGCTGAGCAACTGCCGGTGGCGCAGCCTGCTGACGATCATGCGGCCGGTCACCCTGGCGGTCGTCGTGATGGCCCGCCGATTACTGGTGCCCAGACTCATCCAGCGGTAGTTCGCTTGCGTCACGGTGATCCCCGCGGGTGCGGGCAGGTAGGGCGGCCGCAAGCTCGCTACGTCGGCTCCGAGCACGCCGACGTCCAGCAGCTTCGGCTCGACCGACCGGCCGCCGGCCCGGCCACCGGGCGCCTCGGGGTAGTAGTCCGCGTAATTCGGAACCCAGGTGAAGTCGACCGGTGTATTCGCGCGGACCAGGTCCAGCATGGCGGGTCCGTGCTCCAGGAAGGCCGCTTGCAGTGCTGGTGGCGTGTCGTCGCCCGCAACGAACTCGAGGTAGCGGCTCGCTTGCTCGGCGGTGTCGGTCACGCCGCACCGGCGCAGCGCGGTGTTGCCCGGGATCCAGACGCCACCACCAGAGCGGGCCGTCGAGCCGCCGAAATACTCCGTCTTCTCCAGCACGACCACGCGCAGTCCCCGGAGCGCTGCGGTCAGCGCGGCAGTCATGCCCGCCGCGCCGCTGCCGACGACGACGAAGTCGAAGTCGAAGTCCGACTCACCGGCTGCCATCAGATCTCCGTCGTCCGTCGCGCCTCGCCGTCCATAGTAGAACACGTTTCAGTTCTGGCCAGCGCGGTGACAGCGGGGCCCGGGCCGCCCTTCGCATAGGGTTCGCTCGTGAGCGCGCTGTCATTCCCGGACCGCCTAGACGTCGACGCAGTGGTCTTCGATGCCGGCGGCGTGCTGCTGCTACCGGACGCTGAGGCCGGGCGTGCTGCCATCGCGACGCTCGACTGCGAGTCAACTCCGGAGGACTGGCACCGCGCGCACTACGCGACGCTGCCCCTGCTCGACCAGATGCAGCCGATCGACTGGCGGACGCACCGCAGGGCCGTGGCCGCGGAGATCGGCGTCCCCGAGGAGTGCCTCGAGGCGGCGGCCGCGCTGATTGAGAACGTCATGGTCGGCACGGCGTGGGTCGCGGTGCCCGGTGCCGCTGACGCGCTGCGAGGACTATCGGGCGCGGGCTACAAGCTCGCCGTCGTGTCGAACGCGTGGGGAACGGTCGCGCAGTGGCTCGAGCAGTACGGAGTCTGCTCGGTAGAGGGCGGGGACCTCCCGCAGGTCGCCGCCGTGATCGACTCACACCTGGTGGGCGTAGAAAAGCCAGATCCGAGGATCTTCCAGCTCGCGATCGACGTGCTCGGCGTCCCGGCCGAGCGGAGCCTGTACGTGGGTGACACCATCAGGTTCGACGTCAATGGCGCGCGGAGCGCGGGCTTGCATCCCGTCCACGTGGATCCGTACGGCTTCTGCGACGGCTCGCACCGCCACATCGTCGATCTTGCCGAGCTGACCAGCTGGCTCGTGGACGGAGAGCCGCCGCGCGCTGCCTAGCCCGGCGCGAAGGGGAGGGCGAGATGGCCTTTGACGAGGACCTGGCCGATCGGACCAGGGCGGCACTGTCAGCTGCCCGGGCGATGACGACCGAGAAGAAGATGTTCGGCGGCCTGGCGTTCATGATCGGCGGCAATATGTGCTGCGGAGTCATGGGCGAGGATCTGCTCGTGCGCGTTGGCCCGGCGGAGAACGAGGCGGCTCTGGCAGAGCGCGCCGCCCGGCCCTTTGAGATGGGCCAGCGCGGCCCGAGCGCCGGTTTCATCCTGGTCGGGCCTGCGGGGACCGACAGCGAGAAGGACCTCGCGGCGTGGGTCGCTCGCGCGCTCACGTTCAACGCCACGCTCCCGGCCAAGAAGGCAAAATAAATCCTCGCGCCAGGCACGTCAGTCGTAGCTGACGCTCACCTCGGGGGTGAGCGCGACAGACTGGCAGGCCAGGATGTACCCCTCGGCTAGATCAGCGTCGTCGAGCACCTCGTTGTTCGCCATCTCGACCTTGCCGCCGGCGAGCTTGCACGCGCAGGCGCCGCAAATGCCCTCCCGGCACGAGTACGGGGGGTCCAGCTCAGCGTCGATGAGCAGGTCCAGCATCCTGATGCCGGCCGGCCAGTCCAGCGACTGAGTCTGGTCGTCGAGGGTGACCTGCAGCGTGGATGCGACCCCCGCAAGCTCGTGATCAGCTGTGACGTCGAACGGGTTGTGCTGCAGGGACAGGAATCGCTCGACGCGTACCGCGCGGGGCGGCACGCCTACCGCCGCCGCCGCCTCCCTGACCGCCGCGAGGAACGGATCGGGCCCGCTGGCGAACATCTGGTAGCTCGCGAACGGCCGGATGAGCGGGGCCAGCTGCGGTCCGGCCGGCAAGCCCTGCAGGACATCCAGCCAGTGCACGACCAGCAGCCGCGGTCCGGCAGCGGCCGTCAGCTCCCGCAGCGCGGCGCCGAAGATGACCGATCGGGCATTGCGGTTGGCGTACACCAGCACGACCCTGCCGCTGCCCGCCGCGAGCACGGACTTCAGGATTGACATCGCGGGGGTAATGCCGCTGCCCGCCGCGAGGAGCAGGATGTCGTCGTCGAGCGACCGCGGCACGAACATGCCGGCCGGCGGCAGCACATCAAGCTCGGTGCCCGGCCGTACGTTGGCCGCTATCCAGCGCGACGCGTACCCGTCCGGCGTCTGCTTGACGGTCACCGTCAGCGGATCGCCGGTCAGCGGCGAGCTGCACAGCGAGTAACACCTGGCCACCGAGCCGTCGCGGTCGCTCGGGATTCGCAGCGTCAGGAACTGGCCGGGCTGGTACTCGAACTCGCTGGCAAGCTCGGGCCGCACGTCAAAGACGAGCGAGCAGGCCTCATCGGTCTCCGCGATGACCGCAGCCACCCGCAGCCGGTGAAACGTGCGGTCGCCAGCCGCGGCAGCAGCACGACCAGCAGCGCCACCGGTCACGGCGGCGCCACCGGCACCTGACCCTGCCGGGCCGCGGCCTCGATGCTCGCTCGCATCGCCTCGCAGCGCTCGATGAGGGGCGTCTGCTCCCCGGCGGCGACTCGGCGGGCGAACTCAGTGCACCGACGCAAGGCCGCCGCGTCCCACTGCACGCTGGTGTGCTGAATGCTGAACTTGGCCGCAAGGACGACAGCGCCGCAGTCGGCGCACATCACCTTGCGGTAATCCGAGTTGCGCTCGTCCGGTCGCCGAGCGGCCTCGTCCGGGCCACGTTGGGCACTTTGCTGCCCAGCTACGGGCAGCAGGGGTCCGACCACGCCCCTGCCGCCCCTGCGGGCGAAAGGTGATTGCGGCGCGTGCCCCTCGGTCATGGCGCGCTGGCTGCGGC
>DASQIW010000135.1:0-10902 GCA_035631375.1 Streptosporangiaceae bacterium | reverse complement strand
CCCGCGGCGCCTGATCGGAGGGGAGAACATGAGCGCGGAGGATCTCGAGAAGTACGAGACCGAGATGGAGCTTCAGCTCTATCGCGAGTACCGCGACGTGGTCGGCCTGTTCACGCACGTGGTAGAGACGGAGCGGCGGTTCTACCTGACCAATCAGGTCGACCTCAACGTCCGCCAGGCGGACAACGGGGAGGTCTTCTTCGAGGTCACCATGCAGGACGCCTGGGTCTGGGACATGTACCGGCCCGCGCGGTTCGTGAAGAATGTTCGGGTTGTTACCTTCAAGGACGTCAACGTCGAAGAGCTGGCCAAGAGCGACCTGGAGATTCCCGACACCAAGTAAGAGCCGGGAACGGGGTCGATTTCGGTCGCGGCCGCCCGTCGGGTCGCGGAGGCCGTCCGGCTGTCGCTGGACTTTCGCTGGTTCGGCCGTCCCGGCACGGGTGCTGGGGCCCTCTGACACTTTCCGGCCGTTATCCACTAGTTGATCAAGGTCCGGCCGCCACTCCTGAGCTTGTCCACAGGGGCGCCGGCCTTCGCCCGGCCCGCAGCGGCTGTCCGGCAGGGTGGCGGGCGGAGGTGGTGGCCGTGAATCCCAAGGATCTGCTCGGACAGCAGGGTGAGCAGCTGGCGGCGAAGTTCCTCACCGAGGCCGGCCTGTCCGTGCTTGGCCTGAACTGGCGCTGCACCATAGGCGAGATCGATATCGTCGCCCTCGACGGCCGGACACTGGTCGTCTGCGAGGTCAAGACCCGGTCAGGAGTGCGGTTCGGCACGCCGCTCGAGGCGATCACCAGGCAGAAGGCGCATCGGCTGCGCAGGCTCGCTGTGGCCTGGGTGCGTGCCCACGGCCTGGTCTTCGATCAGATCAGGATCGACGTCATCGGGGTGCTGCGGGCCGCCTCAGGTGAGTTCAGCATCGAGCACGTGCGCGGGGTGGGCTAGGTGGCACGCTGGGCAGGGCGTAGAGCACTGACGGAGGTATGAGTGCCTGACCATGAGCACGCTGCGCGGTCGCCGGTTGTTCTGGACCACGTCGCGGTGGGCACCAGCTCGCTCGGCGATGGCTGGGAGCTGTTCGGCGAGTTGCTCGGCGGGGCCTGGGCGTACGGGGGCGACTCGCCGGGTTTCTGGTGGGGTCAGCTGCAGTTTTCTGCCGGACCGAAGGTGGAGTTGCTGACGCCGACAGGCGGCGCTGACGCAGCTTTTCTTGAGCGGTTCCTAGCCGCCCGCGGGCCCGGCTTTCATCACCTGAACTTCCTCGTTCCGGCTATCGAGGTCACGCTCGGCAAGATCGAGGCACTCGGCGTTGAGCCGGTCGGCGTCAGGCTGCAGGATCCGCGCTGGAAGGAAGCCTTCCTGCGGCCGGGCGATGCCTTCGGGACGGTCATCCAGGTCGCTGAGCAGGCTGGCCAGCCGCCGTCATCGACTCCGCCTGCCGGACTCGGCGAGCCGGGCCGCCCGTGCTCCTTGAGCGCAGTGGAGCTGCGGGTCGGCGACATTGATGACGCCACACGGCTGTTCCAGGAGGCCCTCGACGGGGAGATCCGCAGCCGCCGTGACTCCGCCGGCGGCGCAGTAGCGGAGCTGGGCTGGCGGAATGGTGCGATGCTGCGACTCGTGCAAGATGCGCCGGAGCGACAGAGCAGCCCGGGATCGGGTGCGGGCATTGCGCACCTGAAGTTCAGTCGCGACGAGGGTAGGTTCGGCTCAGCCGATCTCGACAAGGCAGCAGTCCTGTCTCGTCGCCTCGGCGTGTCCGTACGGCTCAGCTGAGAGTGCCGGAGGTGGCTGGTGCCAGCGTGGATCTGCGTTACCTGCGGAGTTCAGCAGCGGGACGCGGCCGAGCCGCCTGATCGGTGCGCCATCTGCGCTGACGAGCGCCAGTATGTCGGCTGGGGCGGCCAGCGATGGACAACGATGGACGGACTCGCCGATGATCACGCCGTGGTCGTACGCGAGGAGGAACCCGGCCTGTACGGGGTGGGGGTAGAACCAGCATTCGCGATCGGCCAGCGTGCTCTGCTGGTCTGCACGCCCGAGGGCAACGTGCTGTGGGACTGCGTCTCGCTGCTGGATGACGGAGCCAGGGCAAGGATTGCCGAGCTCGGCGGCATCAGCGCCATCTGCATGTCGCACCCGCATTTTTATGCGGCCAACGTCGAGTTCGCAGACGCGTTCGACGCGCGGGTCCTGATCCCTCGCGCAGATCAGGACTGGGTGCAGCGGCCGACATCGCGGATCGAATTCTTTGACGACGAGGCCGAGCCCGTGGCCGGCCTGACACTCGCCAGGATCGGCGGGCACTTCGACGGTGCGGCGGTACTCCACTGGCCCGCCGGATCGCAGGGCCGTGGGGCACTGCTGACGGGCGACACCATCACCGTTGTCCAGGATCGCGACTGGGTCAGCTTCATGTGGAGCTACCCGAACCTCATCCCGCTGGACGAGGCGACGGTGCTCGACATCGCCCGGCGCACCGAGCGATTCAGCTTCGACCGGGTATACGGCGGGTGGTGGGGGCGGGTTGTCGTCGACGACGGCGCGGCCGCGGTGCGCCGCTCGGCTGACCGCTACATCGCCCGGATGCACGGCCAGCGCCCCTAGGTCCGTTCACCGGGCCCGGGGCCTGGTGGCACTGACAGGCGCTGGGTTCAGCGCCTGTCAGTGCGCCCCAGGTCAGCCATGCGCCAGCGGTTGAATGCCCGGAAGCAACTTCAGTCAGGCCAGGCTGTCGATCTCGTGCACGTCGCCACAGGGGACGCCGAAAGCGGCATGGTGGTCGCGCACGGCTTGCTCGTCGGGTGCTTCGAGCAGGCAATAGACGTGGCCGCCGTCGTTGTAGTACAGCTCGATCTGACGGACGCCGAACTGGTCGGATCTGGAGTGGCGAGCGTCGTCGGCGATCTGCGCGATTGCCTCTTCCGGCAGCTTGAGGTCCGAGTGGTAATCCATGAATCGTGGCATCAGGTACTCCTGTCATCGTGATGGTGAGGGTGAGAGGGCCAGGCATCCACGTCCGGCGGTAGCCCGGCTCTGCGCGTCAAGCCGCGACGGTCGTTGGCTTGGGGCGGGCAGTACGTGCCCGGTCCACCACTACCGCCGCGGTGGCTGCAACGAGCGCAGCCGCTAGCGCGATCAGGGCGATCTGCCAGCCAGGCGTGCCGCCGATGATGGCGGAGTGGACCTGGGATACCGCCCCGGACGGTTGGTCAGGCAGTGTGTGCTTCGGTGAGCCAGGCGGGAGTGTGGCGAACGCGGGGGTGGCGGCCGATCCGAGCAGGACAGCGACCAGTCCGGTGAGGACGGCAGCTCTTCGGCGGGCTTTGGTCAAGATGATCTCCTTCGGTCGGGCGTTCCAGGCGCGGTGCTGTTGGTGTGAGCTTGCTGTGCTCCAGGAGGGTCGCGCATCGGTGGCGAGTACGGATGCGCTACTGATTGCGTACTGATTTGGCGCACGTGCCGGCCATGATTGGCCCGTGGGGGATGGTTTGCCTGCCGGGATGTCGGCTCGCGAGGCGCAGGTGCTCAATGCGGTGGGCGCGCACCTGAGTAATGCGCAGATCGCGCGTCGGCTTCACATCTCTGTGCGAACGGTCGAAAGCCACGTCTCGGCGCTGCTGCGCAAGTTCGAGGTGGCTGACCGCCGGGAGCTGGCGGCGCTGGCTCCGGGCGCAGGTTTCCGTGCGGCCGCGCCGGGCTTGCCCTCGCCGCGGACAAGCTTCGTGGGCCGCGAGGGGGAGCGAGCGGCGGTCCTCGCGGCCCTGGGCGAATCACGTCTGGTGACCCTGGTAGGTCCTGGCGGCGTGGGCAAGACGCGCTTGGCCTTGGAAGCGGCGCGGAGTGCAGCCCCGTTGTTCCACTCGGGGTGCGCCTTCGCTGACTTGGTGCCAGCGCGGGCGGGCTTCGTGGTCCAGGCGGTGGCGTCGGTATTCGGGGTTGCTGAGGGACCCCAGCAACCCCTGCAGGCGGCCGTGCTGGAGTACCTGGCTCCCTGCCGGGTGCTGCTGGTACTGGATAACTGCGAGCACGTGCTGGCCGAGGCAGCCGCGTTTATCGACAGGCTGCTAGCGGCCTGTCCCAGGGTGTGGGTGCTGGCGACGAGCCGTGAGCGGCTTGCGGTTGCTGGGGAGCACGCGGTGCCGGTGCCGCCCTTGTCAGTGGTAGCCGAGCCGGGCGCCGAGGCTTGTTCAGAGGCGGCGGCTCTGTTCACCGATCGGGCCCGCGCTGCTGCGCCGGATTTTCTCGCTCCCCGCGGCGTGGATGAGCTGTGCGCGCGGCTCGAGGGTGTGCCGCTCGCGATCGAACTCGCGGCGGCTCGCTGCGCATCGCTGGGAGTGAGTGGCCTGCTCGCGGCTGTGGACGACTACCTGCGGCTGCTGACCGGTGGCCGCGGTGCTGACTCGCGGCATCACTCTGTGCGCGCAGTCATCGGGTGGAGCCATGATCTGCTCGATGATGAGGAACAGGCGATGTTCCGCGACCTCGGCGTGTTCGCGGGCGGATTCGACCTTGACGGTGTGGGCGCGATCAGTCTCGATGTGCCACGCGGTCAGGCGGCTGACCTAGTCGGCCGACTGGCGGACAAGAGCCTTCTGACCACTGCGCCAGGCGGAAGCCGGTGGCAGATGCTTGACACCGTTCGGGCCTACGCGCTGGAGCAGCTGGCCAGTCGCGGCAACGAGCCAGCGGTGCGGGAGCGGCACCTTCGCTGGGCGGCCGAGACCGCGGCAGAGATAGAGCGGCGCGTACAAGCCGATCAACCGGCTCAAGCGGCATGGCGGCTCAGCTTTGACGCGGTCTCGGGCGACCTGCGGGCCGCCCTCGGTCGTGACTGCGGCGACAGACTCGGCGAAGTGCGTTGTCAGCTAGCCCGCAGCCTGGGCCAGCTGGCGTACTCGTGCGGGTACCTCGCCGAGGCACGCGGTCATTTCGCCCTGGCCGCCCGGTTGGCGCCGAGCGCCGGACAAGCCGCAGCGGACCTGCTGAGGCAGGCCCGCGTGGCGGCGGCTGAGGGGCAAGGCGAACCGGCGTTCGACATGCTGCTGGCCTCGGCTGCCAAGGCGAAAATGGCTGGCGACGACCGGGCCAGGTCCGAAGCGCTGATGGAAGCCGTCACCGTAGCCCATCGCATCTCAGGCACGTTCGCGCGTGAGGTCACGCGCGCTCAACTGTGTGATCTGCTCGCCGAAGCGACGCTGATCGCGCCTGCGGATGATCCTGTTCTGGCCGCGCAGCTCGCGGCGGCCACAGCCTGGAATGCGCGTTCAGAAAGATCCATGCCTGACGGACGTCTGGCTGATGCGGCACTTGCCGCAGCACGCCAGGTGGGCGATCCCGTTCTGCTCAGCGGTTGCCTGGACGCCGCTGCTCAGGCAGAGATCGGCGCGGGCAGGTATAACATCGCACGCCAGCTGGGTGCAGAACGCCACGGCCTGGTTCGCGACCTCCCGCGCTACGACCTCCGCGCGGGATACGAGATCAGCGACTCCAGAAGTATCACCATGGCAGTCGCGGCCGGTGACCTGTCGGGTGCCCTGGCCATGGCCGAGGCAGCCACCAGCGACGCGATCGCGGCGGATCAGCCGATGACTCTGTTCCGTCGGATCATCGCGCTGGCCCTGCGAGGCGAGTTCGATGCAGCGATCGCCGACGCGGTTGGCATGTGGGAGTCCTGGCAGCGAGCCGGATCGCCGCCGGGCCACTGGATGGCCCCGGCAGCCTACGCCGGCGTCCTCGTCCACGGCGTGCGCGGCGATCGCGAGAGCGCGCGCGAATGGCGGGCCCGCGCCGCCAGGCTCGCGGCGGGCAGACCACCAGGAACATCGTTTTCTTCGCGGCCTTCTCCGACGCGCGAGTTGCGTTGCACCGGGGTGAGCACGACCAGGCGGTCCGCGTGCTCGGAGCGCTGGGCATCGGCGAACGACCCTGGTATGACGACACCCAGCACTGGGATTACGACGCCTATGCCTGGGCGCTGGCTGCGGAAGTCGCCGTCGTCGCCTCCCTCCCCGGGGCCAGTCACCTCCTCGCCGTCGCCGAACCGGCCGGACAGGAGAATATGTGGGCTGGTGCGTGCCTCGCTCGAGCTAGCGCTCGGCTTCACGATGACCGCGACATGTTGGAGCAGTCACTCGCAGGCTGGCAGCGGATCGGGTCTTTGTTCGAGCGGGCCTGCACCCTGCTGCTCATACCTGAGCTGGCGGAGCAGGGACGCGCCGAATTGCAGGCCCTGGGCTGCTCCATCCCGGCGATCTAAGCCGACCGGGCGATAGCCGGCGCCGCCGACAATCTGGTCACGCCTGTCCACAGGCAGCTGAGGCGGTCGCTGTCGGTCCACAGCCGGCTCGGTCGCAGCAGGTGAGGCGTGCCGTTTCCGGCATGGTCGGTGCCGGAGGTGGTCACCAATGGCGCTCGCCAGGACATATGCGATGGCGCTGGCTGGTGTGCAGGGTCATCTGGTGGAGATCGAGGCCGACATCGAGAACGGTCTGGTCGCGCTCTATCTAGTAGGGCTGCCAGATACCGCATTGCGCGAAGCCAGGGACCGGATCCGCGCGGCGATCGTGAACAGTCGTGAGTCCTGGCCGCAGCGCAGGGTCACGGTGGGGCTGTCGCCGGCCAGCCTCCCCAAGCGGGGCTCGGCGTTCGATCTAGCGATAGTCAATTCAAGACATGATTGCATTCCGGCACGGCCCGACGGCGGCGCTCACGCTTCGCCGCCTGGATCAGCGAGCGGCTGGCGAGTCCAGCTCAGCGCCCTTGGGTCCGGGAGGCTACCAGTACCGGTGCATCTGAGCGCGGGCTAGTTCCATGTTTCGTATCGAACTTCTTTGATCGCTGCAGGTGCATGGAGTCGTGGGACCTAGGCGCATGGATCGCCGGCGGGCAGCGCGTTGGGCCCGGCGGCGGCTTCCTAATATGGGCGGCATGCAGATCCCGAACGTCATGCTGGCCGAAGGCCGTGGGAGGTTGCATGCTGCTAGGCCGCTCGACGGAGCTTGAACAGATCGGAAAATTCCTGGCTCGACTTCCCGATTCAGGTGCACACCTGCTTTTTGTCGGCGGTGCTGGGCTCGGCAAGACGGCTCTCCTGACTAAGGCCGCCGAGGACGCCGTGGCATCCGGCATGCTCGTCTTGCGAGCATGCGCGGTGGAGTCCGAGATCGGCCTGGACTTCGCCGGTCTCAATCAAATGCTCCTGCCCGTCTCCTGCGATCTCGACAGATTTGCGGACCAATACGGCGATGTGCTGGCAACCGCACTCGGCTTGCGCCCTGGGCGGCTACCAGGACGATACGAGGTCAGCAAGGCCGTCCTGGGCGTACTGCGACGCCTTTCTGCGGTCAGCCCGACAGTCGTGATCGTAGACGATCTTCAGTGGCTCGACCGGCTCAGCGTCGAAGTGCTGAGCTTCGTCAGTAGACGTGTGGCCGATTCGCGAGTTGGGGTTCTGGCGGCCGCCCGCCCTGCCGGACGTGAAGTCATCCTTCGTGCGGGCTGGCCAACGCACGAGCTGACGCCGCTTGACAATGGTGCAGCACACCAGCTCCTGCAATCCCGGTTTCCGATGTTGGCTTCAAGCGTCCGGATGCGGCTGGTGGCTGAGGCAGCGGGTAATCCGCTTGCCCTGCTGGAGTTGCCCACGGCGCTCACCGAGGGCCAGCGCCGCGCCTTCCAGCCGCTGCCCTCGGCGCTGCCGCTGAGTCACCGCCTGGAAATCCTGTTCGCGTCGGGCATCACAGCGCTGCCCGCAGCGACCCAGGAAATGCTCCTGCTCGCAGCGCTCGACGAGTCGCGGGACCTCGGCGTTCTGCAGATTGCGACCAGGAGCCACGAACTACGTGACCTGTGGCCGGCCGAGCAAGCTGACCTGGTTCGGGTCGACGAAGGTAACGGGCAGCTGGAGTTTCGGCATCCGCTGATCCGGTCAGCTGTCGTGGCGACGGCAAGCCGCATACGTAGGCAGCAGGCGCACCTGATTCTCGCGGAACTACATGCCGAACAACCTGACAGTTATGCCTGGCACCTAGGCGAAGCTTCCACGACGCCAGACGAAAGCATTGCGGCCTTGCTCGAAACAGCGGCCCGGCGGGCTGCCGCCGACGATGATCCGGCGCGCGCCGCTCGGGAACTCACGCACGCGGCTCGGCTGAGCCCGCGGCCCGCTGATAGCGCCCGCCGGAAGACTGACGCTGCAGTACTTGAGATCAGGGCGGGCGACCTGGCGTCCGCGATCCGGCTGCTCCCTGGCCCGTCAGATTCATCATCAGGCACTAGGAAGCTGCAGGTGGCGTCCGTCGTCGCCTTTCGCGAGCTGAACTCAGACGGCGAGATCGACAGCGCGCACCGGATACTGTCGGACGTTCTCAGGGCCTGCGGCGACCGCCTTGACGCTGCTAATGATGCTGTCATGACCGCCGTCAGAATGCTTTCGACGGTTTCGTTCTTCGCGGGCCGAGCCGAGCCCTGGCAGGAGTGGGAGGGTATCGTCGACTCACTTGCGCCTGAAGCGCCTGAAGATGTCTGTCTTACTCGTGGCGTGCTGCCGGATCCGGTACGGACCGCGGGAGCGGTCCTTCCACAGCTCGACGCCGCAATTGGAAGGCTGCATGCCAACAGGGACCCGGTGCGTGCCCGCGTCATCGCTTGGGTCGCGTTCAATATAGACCGGCTCACGGGCTGCCGGCCCATCGCATCGCGCGCACGCGAGACCGCATCTGGAGCCGTTAATACTTCGCTCTTCCTGCCCGTATGCCTGGACGACTTCGCCACCGGAAAGTGGGGGAAGCTCAGGTCGGGCGCGGAGTCCTGCATCGCGATGTTCAGCAATCACGACATGCCGGTTTATCTGCAGCTTGGGCGCTATTGCGAAGCTCTGCTAGCTGCAGCCCGAGGGGAAGATGAGGTAGCGCGCGATCTGGCCGACGAGATCAGCCGATGGGCCGAGCCTCGCAGGGCCGAGCTCCTTACCTGTCTCGCTGCGCGTGTGAGGGGGCTCGCCGCTCTCAGTCGCGGAGACTTCACGGCCGCCTACCGGCACGCCGTGACCATAAGCCCTGCTGGAACGCTCGCCGGCTACAGCCGCGTTGCGCCCTGGGTGTGCCTTGACCTAGTGGACGCTGCTACCCACACCGGCCGTCATTCGGAGGCGATAGCTCACGCAGCTGCGCTGGAGGCGGCTGGGGTCGCCGGTCTATCTGGCCGGCTCAGTCTCCTGGCCACCGGAGCAGCCGCCATAGCAGCTGAGGACGACCAACGGGCGCTGGGCCTGTTCGAGCGCGCCCTGAATACCCCAGGCGTCAGCAGGTGGCCGTTCGAGCGCGCGCGCGTACAACTCGCCTACGGCGAGCGGTTGCGCAGAGGCCGGTCGACCGCCGCTGCGGCGGACCAGCTGGCCAATGCTTGTGAAGCCTTCCAACGGTTGGGGGCGGAGGTATGGGCCAGACGTGCCAGTCAAGAGCTGCGCGCCACAGGTCGTTCCTTGCCGCCCGTTGTGGCCACGACAAGCCAGGAGACTCTTACAAACCAGGAGCGCAAGGTCGCCGAACTGGCAGCTATGGGGCTGAGCAATAAGGAAATCGCTGAGCAACTGTACGTATCAGCACGCACCGTTTCTACGCATCTTTACCACCTGTATCCGAAGCTAGGCGTCTCCACACGGGGTGCATTGCGCAACGCACTCAGGCAGTCATCGGGCAGCCCATAAGCGGGCGCTCATCTCGGTGCAGCGCACGTAGAATCCAGCGCCCATTACGCAGTACGTAACCGGTGTCCGTCACAAGATACGTAGCACGTCGGCGGCACGGACTGCCGTCAGCGGGCAAGCTGCAACTGACGGGCTTCCAGAGCCGTGAACCCGCAACGGGCAACCGAGGAGAACAGCGATGCCCACGTTCGTGATCATATTCGACTACTCGAGCGCAGCATGGGCGCGCATGCTCAAAGTCACCGATGACCGGGTCAGTGCGATTTCCACCGTGATGGACCACTTCCATGGCTCGCTCATAGGTGCCTACTGGGAGGTTCGGACCGCTTCAGCGTGGATAATCGCCAACCTTCCCGACTCAGTGACCGCTGCAGCAGTGATCACGGCAGCCACCAAAACGGGCGCATTCAAAGGCATTCAGGTACACGAGGTACTCAACCAGCATCAGTTCATTGACATGAAGGCCCTCGCCCAAAGCGCGGACGGCGTCTATCGCCCGCCCGGTCTTGACGCCGTCGCAAGTGAGGTGCAGTAGACGCGAGAGCGCGAGCCGTCGACATGTAGGTCCGGGCGCTCCGCTCATGATGACTGTTTATCGATCCCGGCCCGCTTATCGGCCGGTTGCTCATCCTCCGCGATCCCGAGCACGAGGATGCCCGCGCGTACAGGTTGATCGGGCATTACACCATTGGCCGCTGACTATAAGGGCGTCACGGTCCACAGGACGGCTGTGCCATTCCTGGTCATCCACAGTGCGGTCGTTCGGGCATGGCCAGGCGCGGCACATCCGGCAGGGTCAGGGCCGGAGGTGGTATCCGGTGGCACTCGCCCGGACGTATGCGATGGCCCTGGCCGGCGTACAGGGACACGTGGTGGAGATCGAGGCTGATATCGAGAACGGTCTCGTCGCGTTGTTCCTGGTCGGTTTGCCAGACACGGCGCTGCGGGAGGCGCGGGATCGGATCCGGGCGGCGATCGTGAACAGTCGTGAGTCCTGGCCGCAGCGCAGGGTCACGGTGGGGCTGTCGCCGGCCAGCCTGCCCAAGCGGGGTTCGGCGTTCGATCTGGGCATCGCGGTGGCGATTCTGGCTGCGGACGGCGCGGTCGGCAGGGAGCGGCTGGGCGGCACGGTGTTCGTCGGCGAGCTGGGTTTGGACGGGCGGCTGCGTTCGGTCCCTGGCGTGCTTCCGTCG
>DASQIW010000134.1:0-2612 GCA_035631375.1 Streptosporangiaceae bacterium | reverse complement strand
CATCGCGGTGGCGATTCTGGCTGCGGACGGCGCGGTCGGCAGGGAGCGGCTGGGCGGCACGGTGTTCGTCGGCGAGCTGGGTTTGGACGGGCGGCTGCGTTCGGTCCCTGGCGTGCTTCCGTCGGTCGCGGGCGCAGCGGCGGGCGGGTTCGGCCGGGTGGTCGTGCCGCCGGAGAACGTGCCGGAGGCACGGCTGGTTCCTGGTATGCAGGTGGTCAGCGCGCCGAGCCTGGCGGCTGTCGTCTGCTGGCTGCGCGAGGAGCAGGACGGCTGGCTCGGTGAGTCGGTGGAGGTGCTGGAGGCCGGCGCCGGCGTCGCTCCCCTGCTGACTGATGAAGTGAGCGACCGGGGGCCGCGTGATCTGACCGACGTCGTGGGGCAGCCGATAGCGCGGCGAGCGGCGGAGATCTGCGCGGCCGGCGGGCACCACATGCTGCTTATGGGGCCGCCTGGGGTGGGAAAGCCAATGCTAGAAATAAAGCACTGATTCGCGATGCGCCTGGGCGTCTACTCCGCGCCTGGAAGCCTGCGTGTCATGTGGGAACGAACTTTGGTGGGCCCACTGTGACTAGTGTCGTGGTGAACTAACTAAGGTGCGCGGGCATCGGGTTATGGCCGGCTCATCGAGTCGGCAACTCGACCTCGTCGCGGGTCGAGCCCCTGGCGCCGGCGAGTTATCGGATCGGTGCTGGGATGCTTGAGACATGACAGTGGCTGCCCGCGTGGAGCATGTTGGGAGCTTGCTACGGCCGTCGTTCTTGCGCGACGCGCGCGCAGCCCTTGGGCGCGGCGAGATTGATCCGGCCCAGTTCAAGGCGGCAGAGGACCGCGCAGTCCATGAGGTCGTCGCGTTGCAAGACGAACTGGACATGCCGGTTGTCACCGACGGCGAGATGCGGCGCGAGTCTTTCCAGGCTGAGCTGACCGCTGCCTGCGGCGGCTTCAGCGGGGTCAGCCTCGACGCCTGGCTGTGGGGGGCATGGCACTCCGACGTCGTGGGCGATGTGACAATCGCACGGCCCGCAGACCTGGCGGTGACTGCCCCCCTGCATAAGCGTCGCAGCCTGGCTGCTGAGGAATTCACCTTCCTGCGGGGCAGCACCAATCGGCAGGCGAAGGTGACGCTGCCCAGCCCGACGCTGTTCGCCAACCTCTGGTCGCCGGAGAAGTCGGCTGATGCCTACCCGAGCCTGGACGCGTTCATGGCCGACGTGGTCCAGATCCTGTGCGAGGAGGTACGGGAGCTGGTGCGGCTTGGCTGCACCTACATCCAGCTGGACGCTCCGCATTACCCGCTGCTCATCGACCCGGCCTGGCGCGCCTTCTACGAGTCGCGCGGGTGGCCGCTACAGCGCTGGCTCTCTTACGGGATCGAGCTCGACAACGCGGTGATGGACGCCGGGCGGCCGGCAACCTTCGGGTTCCACCTGTGCCGCGGCAATCAGCTCAGCCGCTGGCTGGTGAGCGGCGGGTATGAGCCGATCGCGGGCCCGGTCTTCACCGGCGTGCACGCCGACCGGCTGCTGCTGGAATACGACGACGAGCGCTCAGGAACCTTTGACCCGCTCAGGCTGGTACCCGATGACAAAATTGTCGTCCTCGGGCTGGTGACGACAAAAACCTCCCGAGTCGAATCCGTGTCCGAGATCACCGCACGGATCGAACAGGCCAGCAGGCGCATCGGAACTGAACGGCTCGCGATCAGCCCGCAATGCGGCTTCGCCACGTCGTCGGCCGGCAACGCGATAACTCCGGAGGTTCAGCGAGACAAACTGGCCGTCCTGGCCCAGGCTGCACGAGACCTGACTCCCTGACCGCCGACTGACTCGCTACGGATCGGCCGGCAACCACGTTGTCGGTATGCACCTAGTCTCGGGTCGCGTTCCACGTGGAGGGGATCGGGCCCTGAGAACCCGTGGATGGTCAGCTTCGCCTTCCAGCGCAGGTGTTGAATGCGGAGCGACCATCGGGGTTTTCCACATGCAGGGCGGCCAGCACCCCATGAAGGAAACGTCCCGGCGGCGCCTAGAAGGCGAAGCCGGCCTGAAGCTGGGGATTTCGTCAGGTCGACACATTGGACGTGGATCGCGGTGCGCGAATCGAAGCAGCCGGTGCTGACAGTCTGGCCGCGGCGGTCCACAGGACGGCTGTGCGGCTCCTGATCGTCCACAGCGGCGTCGCTGGTTGATGGCGAGCCGCGGCACTTCCGGCAGGGTCAGGGCCGGAGGTGATGTGCGATGGCCCTCGCCCGGACGTATGCGATGGCGCTGGCTGGTGTGCAGGGTCATCTGGTGGAGATCGAGGCCGACATTGAGAACGGGCTGCCCGCCCTGTTCTTGATCGGCCTGCCAGACACTGCGCTGCGGGAGGCGCGGGATCGGATCCGGGCGGCGATCGTGAACAGTCGTGAGTCCTGGCCGCAGCGCAGGGTCACGGTGGGGCTGTCGCCGGCGAGCCTCCCCAAGCGGGGCTCGGCGTTCGATCTGGGCATCGCGGTGGCGATTCTGGCTGCGGACGGCGCGGTCGGCAGGGAGCGGCTGGGCGGCACGGTGTTCGTCGGCGAGCTGGGTTTGGACGGGCGGCTGCGTTCGGTCCCTGGCGTGCTTCCGTCG
>DASQIW010000133.1:0-37350 GCA_035631375.1 Streptosporangiaceae bacterium | reverse complement strand
AGCTTCCGCGCGGACATCACCGAGGTCGTGCACACCCACCTCAACGACGAGGCCACGATGCTCGTCATCGACTGGTGGACGCCCGCTCAGGGGCTGCGCGTGGTCGAACGCGAGTAGTCCTCAGGCACGATCCGCTAAGCGCCTGGGTTACTCGAAGTGGCTGAGCCAGCCCCAGGTGACGGCGAGCAGCCGACTCGTCGCCACCTGGTACACCCGCTCGCGCTCGCCAGCTGGCAGTTCTGCGTCACGAGCACAAGCAGAGGGACGGCACCCAGACCGGTGCCGTCCCTCTGTCCGCCGCTGTTAGCGCAGCACAAGCTCACGCGCATCGGCCGGCTGGTCCGGGTGGCCGGCCGGGATGGCGATGCGTGCCGGTGTCTTGCCGCGCCCGGCGAGCGTGGCCGCTCCGAACATGGCGAGCGAGAGCGCGGCCGCGATTGCGATGGTGGTGACGAGCGCGGTGATCACGTCGATGATCATGGATGGTGCCCCCTGGCTGGATAGTTTACATCGTTTACTGTTCTCATTATGGAACGCTTGAGTAAACGATGTCAACTCAATTTAGCGTCGTTTGCGGAGAACGGCGCGAAGCCGCCGCGGACCAGCGGCGAACCACGGCCAGGACACGCGCGTGCAGAGCAGCCGTCAGCAAGGCTGTCTGGATAAGGTCGGCTCGTGACGGGTCGCGAGGTGCGCGTGGTCTACACCAAATACGACGGCAGCCTCCACTGGCATTACACGATGCGCTACCTCGGCGAGGACTCCCATGGGGTCTGGCTCGGCGCGCTCGCGGGCACGCAAAGCCAGCGCGGCAGCGAGCCGCCGATCGTCCTCCAGCAGCCATGGGTCCAGCTCATTCCCCGCGGGCAGCAGTGGTGGACGGCCGTGTTCAACGGTGCGCCGGCCGCGACAGAGATCTATTGCGACATTGGCTCGCCTGCCCGCTGGGTGGACCCGGATCAGGTCACCATGGCCGACCTGGACCTGGATGTTGTGCGGCTGCGTGCGGACCGCCAGGTGCTGCTGCTTGACGAGGACGAGTTCGCCGCGCACCGGGTGCGATACGGGTACCCGGCTGAGGTGGTCCGCCAGGCCGAGCAGGCAGCCGCGTGGCTGCTCGCCGCGATCAGCGCGGGGGGCGAGCCTTTCGCCGCCGACTATCTCGGCTGGCTGGAGATGATCACGCTCACGGGTGCGGCCGAGGCGGACGCCGGGCCAGCCGGCGCGTCGTCGTGACGCAGATCGACTGACCCGGCGTCCGCCTGGCGCTACGGCCGCACCTCGTAGACGAGGTTGAACGGCGTCTCCGCGGCGCGGCGGAATCGGGTGAACCCTGCGTCGGTCGCGACCTGCCGGATTGCCGCCTCCCCGGCCTGCGCGCCGAGGGCGTACCCACCGGGCTGGGACAGCGCGTTCGGCACGCACAGCAGCGTGGAGAAGCTGTAGTACGCCCGCCCGACAGGATTGAGGTTGCCCACCACGTCGTTCGCCGCGGCGGGCTCGACCACGAGCCATGTTCCGTCCTGCTTCAGTGCCTGCCGGATGTGGCGGGCCGCCGACAGCGGATCGCCCATGTCGTGGAGACAGTCGAACGTCGCGGCCAGGTCGTAGCCGGTGCCGGAGAACGATGCGGCCGTTGATACCTCGAAGGTCACCCGGTCGGCGACGCCAGCGTCGCCCGCCCGCTTGCGCGCCAGGTCGATCGACCCTTCGTGGTAATCCGAGCCCGTGAACACCGAATCCCGGTACTCCGCAGCCATCAGGATGGTCGACGCGCCGAGTCCGCACCCGATGTCCGCGACCTTGGCACCCGCCCGCAGCTTGCCCGCCACGCCGTCCAGCGCGGGAATCCACTCGGACACCAGGTTGGCGATGTAGGAATTCCGGAAGAACTGCTCGCATCCGACGAACACGTCCTTGTCGTGCTCGTGCCAGCCCATGCCAGCACCGGTGCGGAACGCCTCGGTGATCTGGGGTTCGGCCTTGAGTGCCCCCAGTGCGAGCACGAAGGCGCCGGGCGCGTAGACCGGTCCGTCCGGGTCAGTCAGCACGAAGGCCTGTTCCTCGGTCATGGAATAGCTGTCGGTGCCGGCGTCGTACTGGAGGTAGCCGCTCGCCGCCTGCCCGCGCAGCCACTCCGCCACATACCGCGGGCTGGTACCGGTCCGGCCCGCCAGCTCCTCGGCCGTGGCTGGCTTGCCTGCCAGCGCCCTATACAGGCCGAGGTTGTGCCCGATCACCACGCTGGCGGCGGCGACTGTGGCGCCGAGATCGCCGACGAAGTGGCCGAGAAACTCATTGAGCTTGTCGTTGTCGAGAGCCATGGGTGAACCTCCGGGATCGTGTCCTTTGCTCCGGACGCCATGCTCCGCGGGCCCGTTGCGCCGCCATTGCAATAGCGCTGCAACGCCGCGCTGCTTACTCTCAGTCAGTGCCTGGCGTCGCCGGACCGGCCTCATGCAGGACGTGCGGCATGGCGTGGGCGCGGGCCAGGCCACGGGCGCGCCCTAGCAACTCCTCGCCTTGCTC
Source organism: Streptosporangiaceae bacterium (assembly GCA_035631375.1). Taxonomy (GTDB): domain Bacteria; phylum Actinomycetota; class Actinomycetes; order Streptosporangiales; family Streptosporangiaceae; genus JAJYUU01. The sequence goes on along the minus strand of DASQIW010000133.1, from coordinate 34,821 downwards.
GCGCTGACCGAGCCTGGTCAGCGCGCGTCCTTGCACGGCCAGACCCTCCGCGAGCACGGGGAGCCACGGTCCCCGCTCGGCGACGGCGAGCAACGGCGCCAGCACAGCGCTCGCCCGATCGGGCTGATCGTGGCGCAGCCAGCCGCGGGCTAGGGAGAGGTAGGCGTCGTAGCCGAACAGCCAGGCGTGGCCGGCGGGAATCTCCGCCGTGTCGAGCAGGCCGGCCGCCTCGGTCAGCAGCGGCAGCGAGCCCGTCGCGTGCGCGAGCGCTGCGGTGCAGCGGACCAGGTATGCCTCCACGCTGGCCTCACGTGCCGCGGTCAGCGCGCGCTCCAAGTGCTCGATCGCGGCTGTCCGGTTGCCGGCGAGCAGGAGGGTATCGCCCAGCATCGTTGCTGCGAAGGCCTGATTCCAGCTGTGGGGGTACTCCCGGCCGAGCTCGACGGCCCGCTCCCCGGCCGCGACAGCCTGACCGACATTCCCGCGCAGCCGCTCGAGCCAGCCCAGCTGCGCGGTGTACCAGACAGCGAAGTGCGGGTAACCATTCCTGCGGGTGAGCTCGATGGCAGCGTTCATCGCCGCCGCCGCCTCATCCCAGTTCGCAGCCGCGAGGAGGGGAAAAGCAGCCTCGAACTCAGCCCACGGCTGCAAGAACGGGTCGCCGATCCGGCGCAGCAGCGGCCGAAGCTCGGTCAGCACCTCAGTCAGGCCGACTAGGTCGCCGCTGTGCCAGTACGCCGTCTTGAGCCCGTCGAGCCCCGCCGCCAGCGCCTGGTCGTCTCCCGCTGCCCGGCCCGCGGCCGCCGCGCGCTGGCCATAGTCGAGCGCGGCGACGAGCTGCAGCCGGTTGGCCGCGATGACCGCCAGCCGGGACAGCAGGTCCGCCTGGCTGGCCCGGTCGCCGAGTGACTCGGCGATCCGAAGTCCGCGCTCGAGGTTGTCCGACGAGAACGCGATGGGCAGGCCGCGGGCGACCGGGACGTCGCCACCGAGCTGGCGCAGCGCCAGCATCTCCAGCCGTCGGTCGCCGGTCTCGTGGGAGCGGCGGGCACCGTCGGTCAGGTCGGCGTACGCCTCCGCATGCGCTCCGGCCGCCTCGTGCGCGCGACCGCGGAATACGAGCGCCCGCGCCTGCAGCTCGCCGTCGCCCGCCCGGCTCGCCGCATCAAACGCCTCGGTCGCCAGCGCGACCGCGTCGCTGATCGCATACCTGCGCATCGCATCCTCGGCGGCGAGCAGCCAGGCCCGAGCGGCCCGCGGCAGCTCCCCGGCGGCCGCTGCGTGCCGTGCGAGCGACTCCGGCTGCCCGGTCAGCAGGTCTGCAGCCCGCCGATGGTAGGCGAGCCGGGACGGCTCGGGAGTAGTCGTGTACAGCACCTCGCGGATCAGATCGTTCGCGAACTCGTAGTCACGGCCGCTGACGGCGAGCAGCCTGCCGCGCAGGGCCTGCTCGCAGAGATCCACGGCGGTGGCGGGCGGGAGCTCGAGCAATGCGCCGACGGCCAGCGGATCCACGGTGGCACCGAGCACGGACGCCGCCCGCAGCAGGCTCGCGACTTGCGGGTCGGCTCGGTCGACCCTGGCTTGCACCACGGCTCTGAGCGTTTCGGGCAGGCCCGTTTCGCCACTGCGGAGGGCTCGCAGCACTTCGACGACGAACAGGGTGTGCCCGCGCGTTCGGGCGAGGATGTCGGCGGCATGCGCGGCCTGGCCGGCCTGGCCGGCGAGCTGCTCGACCGCGTCGTGCGCGAGCGGCCCGAGTTCCAGCCGCGTCGCCACCGGGTCGAGCGCTGCTCCGATTTCTGCGACCTGTTCTGCTCGCACGGTGGTGACGATAAGCGTCCGCGAGCCGGCCAGCTGGCGGCCGAGGAAATGCAGCAACTCGATTGTTGACTTACCTGCGTACTGCAGGTCATCGACGAAGAGCAGGACGGGATTGCCATCCGCGAGGCCGCGCAGAAGCGCCGTGACCGCCTCGAACGCTCGCCGGCGGGCTATCTGCGGGTTTGCGCGGCGGGGTGGCGCCTGGCCCAGTGCGCCTGCGGCGGCGGGCACCAGGTCAGCGAGGGGCAGAGCGTACCCGCCGAGCAGCTCTCGGAGGGTGGCGCCGGTCATCCGGCCGACCACCGGGGTGACCGCCTCGGCAATCGGCTGCAGGAATAGCGACCGCTCGGTCTCGTAGCAACGAGCGCGGAGCACAGTCGCGCCGTGACCGATGACCTCGGCTGTGAGTACCTCGGCCAGCGCGGTCTTGCCGATGCCGGCCTCGCCGACGATCAGTACCAGGCTTGGCTCGCGGTCAGCCGCCCGCCGCCAGGCTGCCCGGAGCGCTGCTAGCTCGCTATCCCGGCCCGCAAGCATCGGCCCGGTGTGCGGGAGCTGTCCGGATCCCGCCCGCGCAGTGAGCGTCGGCCCGCCACCGGCAGCTGCCCGGCTAGCGCCGAGGCCAGGCACGCTACTCTCCTCGCGCAGGATCGCCAGGTGGAGCTCACGCGTCTGCGGCGCGGGATCGGTGCCCAGTTCCTCGGCAAGGCGCTGCCTCAGGCCGGCGTAAGCGCGCAGCGCCCTGGCCCGCTCCCCGACCGCTGCTGTCCCGGCCATGTACCAGCGATGCGCGGCCTCGTCGAGGTTGTCGGCGGTCATGGCGGTTTCCGCGAAGCGGGCCGCTAGGGCCGGCTCGCCCGTCGCCAGCGCCGCCTCCGCCGCAGCGAGCCGGGCCCTGCGCTGCAGCTGGCTGAGCTCGTCCCTGACCGGGTCGGCCCAGGCCAGGTACGGTTCATCGGCGAGGGCCGGACCGGCCGCGAGTATGCCTATCGCGCGCTCGGCGGCAGCGAGCGCGACAGCCGGAGCCTGTGCAAGGCTGCGTTCCGCCTGGTCGCACAGTCGCCGGGCCGCGTCCAGGTCGACGAGCACGTCCGCGGCGTCGCCGAGCCGGTAACCAGTACGGCCGCCGCGGATGACCCCGGCGCCGAGGACCGCGCGCAGCCGGCTGACGAGTGAGGCAATGTTCCTGTTGGCACCGGCCGGGGCCTGGCCGTCCCACAGCAGGTCGGCGAGCTGCTCGGTCGAGACAAGCCTGGGCCTGCTGGCCGCCAGCACCTTGAGGAGCGTGCGGGACTTACGGCTGCCGATTTCCCGGCCGGACAGCTCGTCGCCGTCGAGGATGACAGCGAATGCGCCCGCAAGCCGTAGTTCAACCCGCGGCGGCCCACTACCAGCCGCGAGGGATTCCCGCCCCACGTGCCACTTCATACAGGTCCCGCACCATAGGACGCAATGGCTCGGTCGGCCTGGGGCGCAGGGCCGGGCTGCCGCCGCCTCACCCGGCGGGTACATCTGCCCGGGTGAGCAGCAGTTCCGGGCCGGGCGCAGGCGATCCCGGCGACCACGTTCCCTCCTGGGTTGACAGGTCGCCCCGCAGGCCGTACGTTTAACCAGTACGTTAATTAACAAGGTGGTTAAATAATGGCGGAAGACCGGCTCAGCGTGGTGTTCGCGGCGCTGGCGGACCCGACCAGGCGGGCGATGCTCGTGCGCCTTGCGGACGGGGACGCGACCGTCACGGAACTGGCCGAGCCGTTCTCGATCAGCCTGCCGGCCATCTCGCGGCATCTGAAGGTGCTGGAGCGGGCCGGCCTGATCTCCCGTAGCCGGTCCGGACAGTGGCGGTCGAGCAGGCTGGAGACCGCCCCGCTCAAGGAGGCGACCGACTGGATGGAGCGCTACCGGGTGTTTTGGGACGCCAGCTTCGACCGCCTCGATGCGCATCTGCGCCAGGTCCAGCAGGACCGCTCCAGACAAGGGCAGGCGCAGGACACCGAGAAGGGAGCACTGCCGTGAACGCGGAACCAACGTATGAGCTCGAGATCTCCCGGATCTTCGACGCCCCGCGAGAGCTTGTCTACCAGGCGTTCGTCGATTCCGACCAGATCGCGCAGTGGTTCGGCCCGGTCGGCTGGGTCGTGCCACGCGACACGGTGGACGTGGACGCGCGGCCGGGCGGCTACCAGCGGTTCGTCATGGTGAACGCCGACGATCCCAGCCAGCGCAGCCCGGTCAGCGCGACCTTCACCGAGGTCATCGAAAACCAACTGCTGGTGGGCGAGCAGAGCGCCGAGGGGATTCCTGGCTTCGAGGGCATCGCGACGATGACGCTCCGGCTGGAGTTCCACGACGAGCCGGGCGGCAAGACGAGGCTTGAGCTTCGCCAGGGCCCGTTCTCTCGTTCGCTCGAGGAAGGCTCGCGCGAGGGCTGGAACAGCTCGTTCGGCAAGCTCGACGATCTGCTCGCGGCGCGCCGGTGAGCGGGAAGGTCGTCGTCAACCGGGCGATGTCGCTCGACGGGTTCGTGGCCGGACCGGACGACTCGATGGACTGGGTGTTCGAGTTCGCGACGCCCGACCAGGTTCCGGACGTCATGGCAGCCACCGGCGCGATGCTCTCCGGCAGGCGCACCTACGACGTCGGCCAGCGCGATGCCGAGGCGGGAAAGCTCAGCGGGGACGCCTACGGCGGTGCGTGGAGCGGGCCGATGTTTGTCCTGACGCACCGCCCGCCGCTGGTGCCGCCGGATAATCCGCACACGTTCCTGTCCGGCGACATCGCCGCGGCCGTGGCGACGGCCAGGGCTGCGGCGGGCGACAAGGACCTCGAGGTGCTCGGATCTGACGTCACTGGCCAGTGCTTGCAAGCCGGCCTGATCGACGAGATCTACGTGCTGATCCTGCCTGTCGTGCTCGGCCGCGGCACGCCGCTGGTCGCCGGCGCCGGGCTCGACAGGGTCGGCCTCGTGCCGGTCAGCTCGACAGCTATGGGTGCTGTCACCGCGATGCGCTTCCGGGTGGAGAAGCAATGCGCAAGCTGATCGAGTCGACGTTCGTCTCGCTCGGCGGCGACATCGGCGCGCCGCATGAGTGGGGCGCGCCGTACGTGTTCGGCCCTGAGCCGGACGAGTACAGCCGCGGACTGCTGTTCGGCGCCGACGCGCTGCTGCTCGGACGCAAGACCTACGAGGGCCTGTCGGCCGCCTACACCGCGATGGCAGCCGGCGAGCCAGGTCCGATGGCCGACTTCGTCGCCGCGATGAATGAAATCCCGAAGTACGTCGCTTCGACCACGCTCACCAGCGTCGGCTGGAACGCGACGCTGCTGGGTCCCGATGTCGCCGCGGAGGTTGCCGCCCTCAAGAAGCAGCCTGGGAAATACCTCCTCAAGTACGGAACGGGGCCGCTCGACCGGGTCCTGCTCCGCCACGGGCTCGTCGACGAACTGCGGATCTGGATTGTGCCGGTCACCAATGGTCCGGGCCAGCGGCTGTTCGAGGACGTCGATGACGTGGGTTTCAGGCTCACGGATACGCGGACCTTCCCGACCGGCGTGGTCCTGCTGACCTACGTGCCCGCGGCCCCTGACGATCAGGCATCAATCACTCTCACCTAAGGAGACGGCGATGAGACTGACGCTGCACGCATTCTTGACTCTCGACGGGGTCATGCAGGCACCGGGAGGTCCCGACGAGGATCGTGACGGTGGCTTCGACTACGGGGGCTGGTCATTCCCCTATGGAGACGAAGACTTCGGTGCCGCCATGACCGGCTGGTTCGACTCTGCCACCGCGTTCCTGCTCGGTCGCAGGACCTATGAGATCTTCGCCGGGTACTGGCCGGCCGTCACAGATCCAACGGACCCCATCGCCAGCAGGCTTAACTCACTTCCCAAGTACGTCGCCTCGACGACGCTCACATCGCTCGACTGGGCCGGATCGTCCGTCGTTGACGGCGATGTCGCAGGTGCGGTAGCCGAGCTGAAACAGCAGCCGGGGAACGAACTGCAGGTGCACGGCAGCTGCGGCCTTGCCCAGGTGCTCATCGAGCACGACCTTGTCGACGAATATCGCTTGCTGTATTTCCCCGTTCATGTTGGCGCGGGCAAGAAACTGTTCGGCGACGGCACGAGGGCGGCGGCATTGCGCCTGACGAGCACCAGCACGACCGCCGCCGGCGTGCTCATAGCCACCTACCAGCCAGCCGGGCCAGTTCGCCAAGGGTCGTTCGCCGAACCTGAGTAGCTTTCGCGGGGGAGGGGCGCTCGTTGTCTTCCCTGGACCAGCAAGGCGGTCAGGGCGTGGTGACGACCGGCCCGAGCGGGGCAGCGAGCGCGGCCAGCTCGGAGATCTGAGCAGGCGGAAAGTTAGTCCAGGCTGCCCGTGGATCCCGGTCATGGTGGACGTAGGTGTCGAGGAAGCGCTGCCAGCGCCGGAGCCCGTCGATGGCGACGTCGACCGGCAGGTGACCCGCCTCGATGGCGTCGGCGAACTCGTCCAGGTCGAGCATGCGCTGGTGCCGGCCGTCCGTCGGCACCATGAGGTCGATATACAGGTCACGGACGATGACGTCGCTGCGGTTGTCGGTGACGTGCAGGAGGTCCACGTACCAGGTAGCTCCGCTCGGGCGGTCGGCGTCGACGCCGGGTACCACCTCACCGGACTCCGACACCATGAACTGCCATGGCGGGAACGACAGGCCTACGCCGACGTCGGTCAGGATGAAAGCCCTCTCCAGCAGCGTCTGGCCTGGCCACGGGCGGAATCGGTCGGACAATGCGAACTCGTACGCGATCACGTTGGCAGAGCGCACTCCGGGCAGCGGTCCGAATGGCGGCTCGGGATCGCCGAACGCGCCGCGCCATACCTCGACGGATTCCATCGGGACAGTCTGCCGTACCTCGCGGCGCCATCCCGCACCATCTGCCCTGCTCTCGTGGCTTTCGGGCCGGGCTCGGCGCGGGCGCTGGTCGGCACCCTGACGGGTGCAAGGCGACACCCTGAAGGTTCCAGTCACTTTCGCGTCTGAATTGGGCTGTTATGTAACACTGAAACCTTCAGGGTGTCGATGGCTAAGCGCGAGAAATCCACAACTGGTGTCCTAAATAACCGATTTGTGAAGTGTCGTCGGCATGGGATAGCCTCGGCGAAGTGCCGAAGCTGTCACCCCGGGTCCGCGTGCTGGTGCTGTTCGTCTGCGGCCTGGTGCTGGTCGACACGATCTTCTTTACGGCGCTGACCCCGCTGCTGCCGCACTACGCGCACATCGCGCACTTGTCGAAGGCCGGGGCGGGCATCCTGGTCGCCGCGTATCCGATGGGCACGCTGATCGGCGCGCTGCCCGGCGGCGTGCTGGTGTCCAGGCTCGGCGACCGGACCGTCGCCCTGCTTGGCCTGGCGCTCATGAGCCTGTCCACGCTCGCGTTCGGCTGGACTTCGGCGGCGGGGATACTCGACGCCGCGAGGTTCGTCCAGGGCCTGGGCGGAGCCTGCACGTGGGCGGCGGGCCTGGCCTGGCTGGCCAACGCGGCACCCGTGGAACGCCGCGGCGAGCTGATCGGCAGCGCTATGGGCGCGGCAGTCGGCGGCGCGCTACTCGGCCCAGTCGTGGGCGCCGTGGCCAGCAGGGTCGGCACCGGCCCGGCGTTCTCGGCCGCAGCCGTGGCCGGTGGCGTGCTGATGATCACCTCGTTTTTCGTGCTGAGCCCGAAGCAGGAGGAGCCGCAGCGGCTCAGGCAAGCGCTGCCCGCCCTGCGTGATCCGCGGGTGGTGGCGGGACTCTGGCTCACCGCCCTGGCGGGCATCTCGTTCGGCGTCGTGGACGTGCTCGCGCCGCTCCGGCTTAGCCGGCTGGGGGTCGGCGCGACACTGATCGGGGTGACGTTCCTGGCGTCCGCGGCGATCGAGGCAGGCCTGGCCCCGGTCACCGGCCGTCTGTCTGACCGCCGTGGGCCCCTCGTGCCGCTGCGGATCTCGCTAACGCTGGCGGTCGCCGTCAGCCTGCTGGCGCCCGTCGTGGCCCCCGCAGCACCTCTCATCGTGCTGCTCATCGTCGGTATGCCGGCCTACGGCACGCTCTTCACCCCCGCCATGACGCTGGTCAGCACGGGCGCGGACCGGATGCAGGTGAACCAGGGCCTGTTGTTCGGGATCGACAACCTGGCCTGGGCGGCCGGGCAGGGCATCGCGGCGGCGGCCGGGGGAGCGATCGCCGAGGCCACGACTGACCTCGTCCCTTACGTGTTGCTCGCGGCGGCGTGCCTGGGTTCGCTGCTGATCCTCGGGCCGGCGGGCCGGCGCCTGGCCGCGAGGTTGCTCCGCCCGGCTCCTGCGGAGCAGCGAGTCCCGACGGCGGTCCCCGGCGATCCGCAGCGCTAGCGCGTCCGGCATCCTGCTAGCGGCTGTCACCGCGGTCCCGGTCTGGTGACACCGGAACCGCACGTCAGGGCTGCTGAGCCGGGCCAGTTAGCTGTTACGCTCGGGCGAGCAATCGCTGGGTCGCCTATGCCGAGGGGTGATGATGGGCCGGCTGGACGGGAAGGTGGCGCTCATCACCGGCGGTGCGCGCGGCATGGGCAAGTCGCACGCTCGCCACTTTGTCGCTGAGGGCGCGAAGGTCGTCATCGGCGACGTGCTGGACGATAAGGGCAAGGAACTGGCCGCCGAGCTAGGCGTCGATTGCTGCCGGTTCATCCACCATGATGTGACGAGCGAGTCTGACTGGGCCGCCGCCGTCAGCGCCGCCACCGAGGCGTTCGGAACGCTCAATGTCCTGGTGAACAACGCCGGCATCCTGCGGAACAAGAAGATCGCGGACATGACGCTGGCCGAGTTCCGCGAGGTCATCGACGTGAACCTGGTAGGGGAGTGGCTCGGCGTCAAGTCCGTGATTGAGCCCATGACCCGGGCCGGGGGCGGTTCGGTCATCAACATCAGCTCGGTCGAGGGCTTCACCGGCGCGGCCGGGCTATCGGCCTACAGCGCCAGCAAGTTCGGCGTCCGCGGCATCACCAGGTCGGCCGCGCAGGAACTTGGCAAGCGCGGGATCCGGGTCAACTCGGTGCACCCGGGCGGCATCATGACGACGATGACCGCGACCGCGTTCGAGTCATTCGGCGACCTGTCCGCGGAGGTCGGCGCGGGATTCCTGCGGTCGCTGCCGATCCCGCGGTTCGCGAAGTCGGCCGAGGTGTCGCCGCTCGTGGTCTACCTGGCGTCCGACGAGTCGTCCTACTGCACGGGCAGCGAGTTCGTCGTCGACGGCGGCATGCTGTCCGGCCCTGGCTACTGACGGAGGAGAACCCATGGCTGGCGACACACGCTTGGATGGCCGCGCCGCCATCGTGACTGGCGCCGGGCAGGGGCTGGGCCGGGCCGAGGCCCTGGCGCTCGCGGCCGCCGGGGCCAGTGTCGTGATCAATGACCTGGAAGGGAACGGGCTCGATTCAGTCGCGGCCGAGATCAGGGCCGCGGACGGACGGGTAGCCATAGCCGCCGGCGACATCGGCGCCGAGTCAACCGCGCAGTCGCTGGTGGACACGGCGCTGGCCGAGTTCGGCCGGCTGGACATCCTGGTCAATAACGCAGGGGTGCTGCGCGACCGGATGATCTTCTCGATGTCGGCGGAGGAGTGGGACCTGGTGCTGCGCACCCACTTGCGGGGTCACTTCCTGACCAGCCGGGCCGCGACCGCCTACTGGCGCGAGCAGAGCAAGCAGGCAGGCGGCGAGGTGTACGCGCGGGTCATCAACACCTCGTCCGAGGCGTTCCTCCTCGGCTCCCCCGGTCAGCCCAACTACTCCGCGGCCAAGGCAGGCATCGCCGCGCTGACCGTGGTGACGGCGCGCAGCTGCGCGCGGTATGGCGTGCGGGCCAACGCCATCTGCCCGCGCGGCCGGACGGCGATGACCGCCGACCTGATGGGCGCGGCCCCGGACTCCGGGCCGGACCCGATGGACCCGCGGTACGTGGCGCCGCTGGTGACCTACCTGTCGAGCCCTGCGGCCGCCGCCATCAACGGGGAGGTCTTCGTCGTGCACGGCGGCGTGGCGGCCGTCATGGCACCACCGGCGATCAGGGCCACGTTCCGGGCTGACGAGCACGGGTCGCCGGACGGGATGTGGACGCTCGACGCGATTGCCGGTGCTCTCGCGGGCTACGAGACCGGCGCGTCCGGCGCCGGCTTCGCCTGCGAGGACACCATGACGCTGGCGACCGAGACGATCGGCTTCCGTAGCTGATGGCCAAGCAGCGCGACCGGGTGACGATGACACCGGCCGAGGTCTCTCGGATGCTGGCAAGCTGCCGGAAGGTGCAGCTCGCCACGATCAGCCCGGATGGCTGGCCGCACCTGGTGACGATGTACTACACGCTGCTCGGCGGCAAGATCGCGTTCTGGACGTACCGGACCTCGCAGAAGGCCCTGAACTTGTCCCGTGACCCGCGGATCAGCTGCCTGGTCGAAACCGGTGAGGCCTATTTCGATCTGCGCGGGGTGCAGGTCCAGGGCGTCGTCGAGACGATCACCGACCCCGCCGAGGTGTACAAGATTGGCCTGGCCATCAGCGCCGTCGTGGGCGGCGGGAGCGCAGACTCGGCTCCAGTCCTGGACGGCGGCGCGGTCAACGAGTACGTGGCCAACGCGGCGCGCAAGCGTTACGCCTACATCGTCGAGCCGCGCCGGGTCATCTCCTGGGACCACACCAAGCTCGATGTTCCCGCCGGTCAGGGAAGATAGCAGAACCGTGCCTACGCGTCGTGTCTCACGTTGGGCACACCTTCCCTGGCCCGATTGCCTGGCCCGAGCCAGCACGGGACAATTGGCAGCGTGCACGACATGATGAGCTTCGTTGGCGGCTATTGGTGGCTGATCTTCATCATCGGCCCGATGGCGGGCGGAGTGGTGCAGCGGCATCACGCCAGGAGGCTGAGGATCATCGAGGCTAAGGGGAAGCTGGCCGAACAACGCCAGGCGGCCATGGCGCCAGCACCGGAACCGCAGCCCGTGTGCGGATGCAGCCATCATCTGAGCTTCCATAACCCGCGCACGGGCAACTGCGCCGTCGAGGATTGCCGCTGCCAGCAGTACGTCGGGCCCGAGCCGCTCGGCCACGTGTTCGCCCAGCCCCTCATCGACCCCGATGCGATCGAGGCCCAGCAGCCGTAAGCACCCCACGCGGCGCATGCTCGGGGTTCTTCGTCGGTAAAGGCGCAATGGCGATCCGCTTTGCTCGACCTCGGCGCAATTTCAGATTTTGGTCGGTATTGTGTCCTTTCAGGATCAGTAGCCACGCCTGCCCGCGGGCAAGGAGACGCATCCAATGACCTCTGGACCTGATGACCCCTACCAGCCCTATGGACCGCATCACACCGAGACACTCGGCACGGGTCACAAACCGCCCCGCCGTCGGCGGCATCTGACCGGCCTGCTGGCCGTCGCTGTCATTGCGCTGGCCGGCGGGGGCGGCATCGCCTACGTCGCTCTGCATTCAGGAAGCAACGTCAACACCGTCGCCTCACGGGGCGGCGCGCAGTCGCCTTCTCCCAAGCCGTCTGGGTCCGCGGAGCCGCGTCACCGCCACGGTCTGCCGGACTCTGGCGACTTCGGCGGCTTCGGCGGCTTCCGCTTCGGTGGTGCCATTCACGGTCAGCTCACTGTGCCCAAACGGGGCGGCGGCTACCAGACCCTAGCCGTGCAGAGCGGTACCGTCAGCGCGGTGAGTTCTTCGTCGATCACAGTCAAGAGCGCCGACGGGTTTTCAAAGACCTATACAGTCGCCCGCTCCACCGAAGTGAACGCGCAGGCTGCGGGGATCGGTACCGTCAAGACGGGTGACTCCGTTGTGCTGACCGCGACCATCTCCGGCGGCAAGACGACCGCGGCCAGCATCTTTGACCTGACGTCGATCCGGTCGAGCCACGAACACTTTGGCTTTCCTGACGGCGCGCACGGGAGTGGCCAGAACTGATCGGTAACGGGCGGGCGTGATGTGCTCGGCCGCCCGTTGCCGAAAGGCCCGGCTCACAGTCCTGGTCAGAGTTTGTACCCGAGGACGCGGAGCAGCTGCATGCGGCTTTGCTCGTCCTCGGTGGTCTCGATGCCCGACGGCGGCTCGCCGTCAATGACGCCTACGACGCCCCGGCCATGCTCGGTGACGGCAATGAGAATCTCCACCGGATTGGCCGTCGCGCAGAAGACGGTGCAGACTTCCGGGACCGCTTTGACCTGGTTCAGCACGTTGACCGGGAACCCGTCGCGCAGCATGATCACGAATGCGTGGCCGGCGGCGATCGCCGTGGCCGCTGTCACGGCGAGGCCCGTCAACTCCGAGTCGTTGCCGGACCTCCGCACGAGCCGGGCCTGCGACGCCTCGCAGAAGGCAATGCCGAACTTCAGGTAGGGACTAGTGCCCGCCAGCGCCTCGTGCAGGTCCTCGACGGTCTTGATGAAGTGCGACTGGCCGATTATGACGTTCACGTCCGCCGGTTTATCGATGAGCGCAGTTTCGAGTGAGATGGTCATGCGATCTCCTCCGCAGGCCGACCCTTAGTGACAGGTTTCACTTGGAGGGCTGTACCCCGCTGACGGGCAATCCGAATGGGACGGCCTCAGCCCGAACCGCCGGGCCAGTCGTCAGCTGCGATCGGATCGCCGTTCATGTTCAGAATCGTCGCGCCCGCCGCCGCAAGGGCCGCCTTCGAGGCGCGGTAGTGATGCCCGCACAACAGCAGGTCCGTGGCGGCCTGCCTGCTCCCGCCTTGCGGCATAACGGCGATCACGGCTGGCTGGGTCGCGCAGCAGCAGGCACGATCGGCATAGCGCCGATCCGGGGTGCCGACGTCGGAGGACCCGGATGTCACCGGCCGCTGTGTCGCGGGGGCCGCAGACCGGCTGAGCCGGCCGTGGTAGCTCGGATGCTCGCTCATCGACACATAGCCACTATCGCTGCGGGACAGCCTGGCATTACAGGTCCGACTCGCCGGCCTGGCCGGGACGAAGGTCCTTGATACCTGGGGAAGGCTCCCCACGTTGCTAGGACAATTCTCGCTGATCACGCATCCTTGTGTCAGGCGAAGGATCGCCTGGTTGCGGGGGAGGTCTGCGATGCGGGGACGGTCATCGGTTGTGTCGCTTCTGGTGCTGACCGCAGCACTCACGGCGGCCGGATGCGGGTCGGCCGTCGTGTCCGCGCAGCACAGTTCGACCAGTCCTGCCGCGGCTGGCCCGTCCGCGCCACCAAGTCCGTCCGTCAGCGCGGTGCCGTCGTCTCCGACCGCAGCTTCGCCATCCGCGGCCGCGACCCCGTCGGCCCCGGTGTCGCCTTCAGCCGCTGCGCCAGCGTCGGCTTCCAGCCCGGCGCCCGCGACACCGGCGGTGCTGGCGCCCGGAATGAGCGGTCCGGCCGTCCGCCAGCTCCAGCAACGGCTAGCGACGCTCACGTACTATCCGGGCCCCGCTGATGGCAAGTTCGGCACCGACACGCTCGAGGCCGTCTGGGCCTTCCAGGAGACCCAGGGGCTGCCGACCACCGGCACGGTCGGGCCGGCGACCCGGGCAGCGCTCGCGAACCCGCGCAGCCCGGCGGTGCTTGTGCCCGGCGGCGGCGCCACCCGGGTGGAGGTCAACCTCGCGAACGAGACCCTCGTGCTGTACCGGGCGGGCCAGGTTGCGCTCGTCAGTCACGTGTCGACGGGGGGCGGCTACTACTACTGCACGAAGGGCGGCTGCGCCTACGCGGTCACGCCGACCGGGGACTATCACACGATCTCGTTCATGCCTGGCTGGATCACTGTGCCGCTCGGTGAGATGTACAACTCGGTGTTCTTCATCGGGTCCGCGTACGCCATCCACGGAGACTCCGACGTTCCGCTGCAGCCGGCGTCGCACGGCTGCGTCCGCATCCCGATGGACGTCGCGGCCTTCTTCCACACGCTGGTCCCGACGCCCGGCACTCCCGTCTACATCCGCAGGTAACCCGCGCAGGTACTAAGTCAGCACGACCCAGACCGGACCGGGCGCGAAGGTCATCGCCTGCCCTGCGGTGGTCGTGAATATGGTGCCGCCCTTGGGGTACGGGCGCGACCAGCGCGCCTGATACGCCTTCCCGTCGCGCAGGACGACGGCGCTTCCGTGTCCGACGGTATAGGCGTACGGCGGGGCTGAGCCGTACTCGAGGAACAGTGACTTGCCGACGCGAACGTGCTGGATCACGACGGTCGCAGCTGATAGCTGGCCGCTATCAGTCGTCATTCCGGGGCGGCCGTCTATCGACACCAGCCAGCGCCGCGCGGAGGCAGACCAGGAGAAGCCGTAGCTCGCGGATGAATAGTCCACCCTCGCCCGTCCCGTCGGCTGCCCGCCGGCCGGGGGAGGCCCGAACAGGAAGCCGATGCCCTTCGCGATGCTCGCACCCCGCGACTGCGCCAGCAGGGTGGGCCCGCTGGCATAAAGGTTGTACGGTGCTATCCGCCGGTTGTCCCGGTAATAGCCACGGGCGATGTTGGCGTAGAGGTCCACGATCCTGGAAGTCTCGACACGCGGCACCAGATGCGTCTGCGCGCCGGACCATGCGAAAGCCGCTCGGCCGAACTGCGCGAGCAGCTGAAGATCATCCTCGCGGGCGCTGCGGACCGGCCCGATGACTCGCGGGATGTGCGACGAGAAGATAGCCATGAACCGGGTGAGGCCGCCCTCGACGGGGATCACGTAGACGATGTCTGCGGCACCGAGGCCCGTCTGCGGCCGGGCGTACACGATGTTGTCGATCTTGACGGCGAGGACCGGGCCAAGCGCCTTCACGCGCTCGCCGGTGAAAGGGGACACCACAGGGGCAGCGGCGACCGGGGCCGGACTCGCGCTCGCGCTTGAACTCGGGCTCGCGCTCGGGCGGGCCACCGGGTGCGGTCCAGGGCTGGTGACGAGCAGTCCCACGATGGGCGTAGCGACCACAGCGACCGCCGCCAGAGTGGCCGCGGTCACGCGCTTCGGTGTCCATCCTTTTTTCATGTCACTCAACCCATGTCATGGTCGCACACTGGCCACGCTTACAGGCACGCCTCAAGGTCATCACCGGAGGTCCAGAGGTCCCTTTTCCTGCGCCGGGGTCATCGTTACGGGGTGCGGTTGGCGTCGATCTGGTCGAAGTCGCCGTATCCGTTGTACGTGCCGCCGCCGCCGGACCATTGCCACATAAGCGCATATTTCGAACCGCTGGTCTGGCCGCCAAAGAACTTGGCGCATGTGCTCGTGCCCGACAGGCACCAGCCGTTCGGGTGGTGGGCAAGGCTGCTGGTCAGGCCGTTGTAGGTCCACTCGTAGGTGTTCGGGATGCTCGCGTTGGCGGGGTTCGTGCCGAAGATCGAGCTCCAGATGGACGGCGCCGAGTACACCCCCGCCTTGTAGGACGAGTGAGTGGTCAGGTAGGCGGCGAAGCCGTTGAGGTCCGCCCGGTCAACGTTCGCCGGCACGTACGACTGCTTCACCCGGCCACTGCACGCGGAGGTGTACACCGCGTTCCACCCGTTGTCGGGTGCGGGAGTGAAGCTTGGCGCGTGGCCCGGCAGCTCGATGTCCATGAAGACGACCGGGTAGTTGACCTTGGTGGGTTCGCGTGGCAGGTCATAGATCACCCTGGCCGCCTGGGCCTGGCCCCACTTGTAGGCTTCCGCGGTCGTTCCGTTGTAGTGCGGGTCGACACCGGGGCCCGCCATGAACCAGTAGCCACCGACGCCCACGCCAAGGTGGTACGTCACGAGGTTGGCGCGGGCGTTGTTGCTGTCCGTGGCGGACCAGACGACCTTCCCGCCGCACCCCATCCAGGTGGACCAGTTTCCGATCATTCCGATGTAGCCGCCGTAAGCGCCGCCGATGGCTGGCTCGTGGAACGGTGCCGGGCCCGGCGTGGCGACGTAGGTGCTGTCGGTGCCGTACCAGAACCCGGCCGGCCCATCCCCGGAGGACAGGGTGGCCGCCGCTGAGACCGGCCCGATTCCCGCCAGCAGACCGGCGACGAGGCCGAGCCCCAGGACACCAGCGGCCCCCGCGGCGAGCAGGCGGTTGCGGCGAGATACCAGCTTCATTGCCATCACGACCTTCCCCGGAGTCGGCCGCGCCCATGACACTGGCCGATCGGCCTTCTCGCGCGGGGTAGCTCCCGACGTAACTTACGACCTCGCAGTGGGTGTTCTGGTTGCGCCAGAAATTTCTTCGCGCCATGTCGAACTGGGGTCGGCCCGTTCGACGCTCGGGTGACAAGCGGTCCGCGACGCCGGGCCGGGAGAGTCCCGGAAGGAGAGTCAAATGAGGTTCCTCGGTTACACCCTCGGAGACCCGAACGCGCCAATCGGAGAGCCCAAGCCGGAGCTGTACCAGCGGATGGGTGAGTTCGTGGAAGAGGCGACGAAGGCCGGCGTCCTGCTGGCGACCGGCGGGGTTGGGCCGCTGAGCGAGGCGATCAAGGTGCAGTACCACGGCGGCGAGTTCACCGTTCTGGACGGCCCTTTCACCGAGGCCAAGGAGCTTGTCGGCGGCTGGGCAGTGATGGAGTGCCGAGACAAGGACGAGGCCATTGAGTGGACCAAGCGGTTCCTGGCCATCGTTGGCGAGGGCGAGAGCACGATCAGGCCCGTCATCTGAGCAGCTCTGCAGCGGGGACCGGCGGGGGCCGGTCCCCGCTGCCATGCGCGAGTTGCCCGACCGAGCCGCCGGTGGTGTGATCGGTCGTTGTGACGGACGCCCGGACCAAAGCCGCCATCGAGACCGTTATCCGGCTGGAATCCGCCCGGCTCATCGCTGGGCTCGCCCATTACACCCGCGACGTCGGCCTCGCCGAGGACCTGGCCCAGGACGCCGTGGTCGCGGCGCTCGAGCAGTGGCCGGCCGACGGGGTGCCACGCAATCCCGGCGCCTGGCTGATGACGGTGGCGAAGCGGCGCGCGATCGACGAGTTCCGCCGCAACGCTGAGCGGCAGAAGAAGTACGCGCAGCTTGGCCGGGCCCTGGAGGCCGAGGGCGAGTCGGTGATGCCCGACTTCGACATGGCGTTCGGCGACGATATCGATGACGACCTGCTGCGGCTGATTTTCACTGCCTGCCACCCGGTGCTGTCGGTTCAGGCCAGGGTGGCGCTGACGCTCCGGCTGCTCGGCGGCCTGACAACGGCCGAGATCGCCCGCGCGTATCTGGTGACGGAGCCGACGATCGCTCAGCGCATCGTCCGGGCCAAGCGCTCCCTGTCTCAAGCGAACGTGCCGTTCGAGGTGCCGGGCGCGGCCGAGCGCCCGGGTCGGCTCGCCTCCGTCCTCGAGGTGGTCTACCTCATCTTCAACGAGGGCTACTCCGCGACCGCGGGGGACGACTGGATGCGGCCTGCTCTTTGCGCCGAGGCCGTGCGCCTCGGCCGGGTGCTCGCCCAGCTGGCGCCGACCGAGCCCGAGGTGCACGGCCTCGCGGCACTGCTGGAGATCCAGGCGTCCCGGATTCCTGCCCGGACCGACGCTGCGGGCGACCCGGTACTACTGCTCGACCAGGACCGGACCCGCTGGGACCGGCTGCTCATTAACCGAGGGCTAGCCGCGCTGGATAAGGCGACCGAACTCGGCGGGGAACGGGGCCCGTATGCGCTCCAGGCAGCGATCGCCGCATGCCACGCGCGGGCGTTCCGGCCGGAGGAGACAGACTGGCCGCGCATCGTCGCGCTCTATCAGGTCCTGGCCGAGGTGATGCCGTCGCCGGTGGTGGAGCTGAACCGGGCGGTGGCGGTCGGGATGGCGTATGGGCCGGCGGCCGGGCTCGAGATCGTGGACCAGCTTGCCGCCGAGCCTGCCCTGCAGGGCTATCACCTGCTACCGAGCGTTCGCGGGGACTTGCTGGGCAAGCTGGGGCGCAATGCCGAGGCGCAGGCGGAGTTCGAGCGGGCTGCGGCGCTGACCAGGAACGAGCGCGAGCGTGAGCTGTCGGCACGCCGGGCGAGAGACGCCGCCGCAGCTGACACCGGCGGCGTGACACGATGACCTCATGTCTGGCGCGGGCACACCGGCTGGCGGCGAGAGGGAATCATTCGCCCGGCGGTTCGCGGCCGCGCGCGCGGCCCGGGGGCCGCTGGTCTTCGGGCTCGACCCGTCGGCGGATCTGCTGGAGTCGTGGGGCCTTGGCGACAGCGCCGACGGGCTCGACCGGTTTGCCGATATCGTGCTGGCCGCGGCAGACGGCCCGGTCGGGCTGGTCAAGCCGCAGTCCGCGTTTTACGAGCGGCACGGCTGGCGTGGCATCCGGACGCTGCAGCGACTGATCGCGACCGCCCGCGCCGCGAGCCTGCTCGTCATCCTCGACGTCAAGCGCGGTGACGTCGGCTCGACCAACGACGCCTACGCCGAGGCCTATCTGGGGAAGGGCGCGCCGCTGGCTGCCGACGCCATCACGGTGCATCCCTACCTGGGCCTCGCGGCCATGGGCGCGTTCGTGTCCAGGGCCGCTGAGTCCGGCAGCTGCCTCCTGGTGGTGACGCGCTCCTCCAATCCCGAGGGCCGAGAGATCCAGGCAGGCGCCGAGCAGCAACTGCTGGCGGACATCGGCGCGCTCAACGCGCGGCTGGCGCCTGGCGCGATCGGCCCAGTCGGCGCTGTGGTTGGTCCGGTCCGCGTGGAGCCAGCGCTCGACCTCGCGGCAGCCAGCTGCCTGTTCCTCGCGCCCGGTGTCGGTGCCCAGGGCGCTGCCGCAATGGATGTGGCGCAGGTGTTCGCGGCCTGCCCGGACCGGGTGATGCCGAGTGCCTCCCGCTCGTTGCTGCTGGCCGGCCCGGACGTCAGGCGGCTGCGGGATGCGGTTTCGAAGCTGGCTGCCGAGTTCCGTGCAGCGCTGGGCTGCTGACGTTGTTAGCAGTTGTCGCTAGCGAAAGTGAACAGTCGCCTGGTCGCAATCCCGGCCGCCGGCGTGCGCCCCGCGGGACCCGCCGGGCGCCGGTGCACGCCGACGCCGATCAACGTCGAGCCTGTCTCCGGCGCCTCGAACGCGACCTCGGCGAACCCGGCCGCGGCGAACCACTCCCGCACCAGCACGGTGAGGTCGGGCGGACGCCGGTGCCGGGTCCAGATCACCGTCCCGCCGGGTGCGCAGAGTTCCGGCGCGGCGGCAACCGTGCGGCCGATGTCCTCGTCGCTGACGTTGCCGAAGATGCCGCAGAGCAGCAGCACGTCGGCGGGGAGCGCGTCGGCGTAGCCGGCCGTGAAGCCCGCGTCGGCTTCCCGCACTTCGACGCCGGCCAGTCTGTCGTTCGCGGCGCGGGTGGCGGCGAGCCGGGCGTTACACGGGTCGAGCTCGACCAGCACTGCCGTGACGTCTTCCCGCCGGGGGTGACCGGGCAGCACGCCCAGCACGTCGTGTCCCTGGCCGGCGCAGAGACTGACCAGGCTCACCTGTCCCGGCGGTGCCGCGGTGATGGCGTTGGCCAGGTGTGCCTGGACAATCGCGAGCCGGGCGCTGAGCGGCGAGGAGGGATCGTCGTAGTCGTCGTGCCAGCGGGCCCAGTCGCGGCTCACGCGCCCAGCGGGGCGGCCAGCCCGAGCGCGTCGGCCAGCTCGGCGTACTGGGCTACCGGGTCGGTGCCGCTACGCGTGAGCAGCTGAACGCACACGTGATCCGCGCCCGCGTCGAGGTGCCCGGTAAGCCGCGCAGCGACCTGCTCCGCCGTGCCGTGCGCGACGACCGCGTCGATCAGCCTGTCGCTGCCGTTACCGGACAGGTCCGCGTCGGAGTAGCCGAGCCGGCGCAGGTTCGAGGTGTAGTTGACCAGGCCCAGGTAGGGCATGCGGACCCGGTTGCCGCCGAGCTCGCGCGCCGCCGACGGATCGGGATCGAGCACCACCTTGTGCTCGGGCGCGAGCAGCTTGTCCGGGCCGAGGATCTGGCGCGCCTGCCGGGTGTGCTCGGGCGGCACGAGATAGGGGATCGCTCCGCCGGTGCGGTCGGCCGCGAGCGTCAGCACCCGCGGGCCGAGGGCAGCGAGGACAACCCTTTCGAGCGGAACGCGGGCGGCTTCGAGCCGGTCAACGTAGCGCGCCAGAGTGTCGTAGGGGCTGGCGTATTCCTGCGTCGCCTCGCGGTGACCGGCGCCGACACCCAGCACGAAGCGGCCGGGGAAAGCGTCCTCGATGCGCTCGTAGGAGTGCGCGACGGTCACCGGGTCGCTCTGCCACATGTTCACGATGCTGGTGCCGACGGTGAGGGCGGTCGTCGCGTCGAGCAGCCGGTCGACGATCTCCAGGTCGGCGGCCGGTGATCCGCCGAGCCAGAGCGCGCCGTACCCGAGTCGCTCGAGCTCGGCCGCCAGCTCCGGTGACGCCTGCGTAGTGCCGCGCCATACCCCGAACTTGCCGAGCTGGCCTGCCAGCGTTGATGTCATGCGCTCTCCTTCCCGGGTGGCGGTCGCTGTGGGCCTCTAGAGTCCCATCAGTTCACACATCAGCTCCATCTGCTGGTCGAAGAATTGCGCCCTGGCCGAGATGACGTTGTTCAGCTGCCCGAACAACTCGAAGCTGACCGTGCCGAACAGCTGGAGCCAGCCGGTCATGCCGAGCATCAGCAGATCCTCGGGTAGTCCGGGCGCGACCTGTGCGGTCACTGCCGCCAGGTCGGCGCGGACGGGGCTGGCTAGCTGCGGCCTGCCGGCGCTGCCCGTCGCCAGCGCGCCAGTGGCGTGGCCGTCGGCCAGGATCTGGATCAGCACCAGCGACGTTCTCGCGGCGGCCGCGATGGTGTCCTGCGGCGCGGCGTAACCAGGTACCGGGCTGCCGAACAGCAGTGCGTACTCGGCCGGTTTGACCAGCGCCCAGCCGCGGACGGAGCGGGCCGCCGCGAGCCACCGGCCGCGCAGGTCGGCGCGGTCGGTCACGTGCGCATCGGCTGCTTCCACGGTCCCCCCAAGGTCGTTGTAGGCGTCCAGGATGAGAGCCGTGAGCAGCTCGTCCCGGCTGGGGAAGTAGCGGTAGAGGGCCGAGGACACCATGCCCATGTCGCGGGCAACCGCGCGCAGCGACAGGTTGGCGCCGTCGGTCTCCAGGTGGCGGCGGGCGACGGCCTTGATCTCGCCGATCATCTCGGCCCGGACCCTAGCCCGGATCGATGCTGCAGACATGAAGAGATTATTGCACACATTCGAGAGCAGTGCTCTTGCTTCATCAAGCGACGCATGTCAGACTGGTGCTCGTAACCGAGAGCAGTGCTCTCAAAAGAGGCGCCGGCGCACCATCCGGTGACGGAACAGGACAGGAGCACGGACATGGCTAAGCACGTGATCGTGGGAGCCGGGGCGGTCGGGTCGGCCACGGCGCTGCTGCTCGCCGAGCGAGGTGAGCAGGTGCGGATCGTTACCCGGCACGGCAGCGGACCGGATCATCCAGGTATCGACAAGGTGGCTGCCGACGCGACCGACGCCGCGCGGCTGACCGAGATCACCGCCGGCGCCGAGGCTCTGTACAACTGCGCGAGCCCCCAGTACCACCAGTGGTTCACCGACTGGCCGCCGCTGGCCGCATCATTGCTCGCTGCCGCCGAGCGCACCGGTGCGGTGTACGCGGCGATGAGCAACCTCTACGGCTACGGGCCGGTGGACGGGGTTATCACGCCGCAGCTGCCGGCCGCCGCGACGCATCCGAAGCTGCGCCTGCGGGCAGAGATGTGGAACGACATGCTGGCCGCACAGCACGCCGGGCGAATCAAGACCGTGGAGGTGCGCGCCAGCGACTACATCGAGGCCAATTCCCTCTTGTCGGCCGTCATCGGCGCGGCGGTGCTGGCCGGCCGGCGGGCGTACGTGCCCAGCCCGCTGGATGTGCCGCACAGCTGGACGTCAGTCCACGACGCCGCCAGGACGCTGGTCACGGTCGCGATCGATGAGCGGGCGTACGGCCAGGTGTGGTTTGCCCCGACCAACCCGGCCATGACCATCCGGCAACTGGCAACCAAGTTTGCCCAGGTCAACGCAGCGCCGCGGGCACGACTAACGGCAATCCCGTATCCGGTCATGTGGACTGCCGGGCTGTTCACACCGCTGGTCAGGGAGCTGCGCACCACGCGCTACCAGTTCACCCGGCCGTTCGTCATTGATGCCAGCGCCACGACGGAGGCGTTCGGGCTGACGCCAATCCCGCTGGAGGAGGCGCTACGCGACGCCGCAGCCCGGCTGCGCAGCTGAGCGCGCCCGGCGCTCTCGCCGGCCGGGTCCGCGGGGGCGGCCCGGCCGGCTTTGCCGCGCGGTCCGTCATGATGGTGTCGTGAGTGCGCAAGCGGATCCGGTGGTGGAACGCTACCTGGCTCTCGTCGACGACCTCCTGGGCATCGAGGGGGTGACGCCTCCGCCTGGTGGCAGCGGGTTCGGTCGCGGTTCGGTGAAATACCAGGGCAAGATCTTCGCGATGCTGGTGCGCGGCCGGCTGGTCGTCAAGCTGCCTGAGGCGCGGGTGGCGGAGCTGATCACGGCGGGCGAGGGCGTGGCGTTTGACGCCAACAAGGGCACCCCGATGCGCGAATGGCTGAGCGTCGATCCCCGTTCCGGCCGGGACTGGCTCTCGCTCGCGACCGAAGCGCTGGACTTCGCCCGTGCCGCCCCGCCTCAGCGCCGAGGCCGCTAGCCGACTTCGGCCGACCCCGAGCTGTGTTCGTCCTTATTTCAGCGGGCCGGTACAGGAGCCTCTGTGATGGCGGTACCGGCCTGGCCGTGCAGAATGGCGTCCGCGTCGGCCAGCCCGCCGATCGCGGCCGGCTTCCCGGTGGCCAGGGCGAACTCCGCGCAGGCGAGGACCTTCGGCCCCATCGATCCGGCCGGAAAGTTCAGGCCGGCGAGTGCGGTCGTGTCGATCGCGCTGATGGGCGCGGCCGCCGGGGTGCCGAAGTCTCGCATCAGGGCGGGAACGTCGGTGAGCACGAGCAGCCGATCGGCGTCCAGGCTGATGGCCAGGGCGGCTGCCGTCAAGTCCTTGTCGACCACGGCCTCAATCCCGGACAGCCTTCCGTCGGCTGCGCGCGTGACCGGAATGCCGCCACCCCCGCCACACACCACCAGGGTGCCCGCGTCGGCGAGCGCCCTGATCGTGTCGATCTCGACCAGCCCGAGGGGCCGCGGGGAGGGCACCACTCGGCGCCAGTTCGGTCCATCCGCAGCTACGGACCAGCCCAGTCGCGCCGCGAGCAGCCGGGCGTGCATCTCCTCATAGACGGGTCCGATGAATTTCGCCGGGTGGCTGAACGCCGGGTCGGCCGGGTCGACAAGGGTCTGGCTCACCAGCGCGGCAATCGGGCGGTTGATCCCGGCGTTGCGCAGCTCCTGGACCAGCCAGTAGCCGATCATTCCCTGGGTCTGGGCACCGAGCACGTCAAGCGGGAAGGGCGCGCTGAGCGCTGGGTCGGCCTGGCTTTCCTCGGCCAGGACGCCAACCTGCGGCCCGTTGCCGTGACAGATGATGAGCTGATGGGCGGCCGCGAGCGGGGCGAGAGCCGTAGCCGCCTCTGCGACATGGTGGCGCTGGGGCGCGGCATCGGGCCGCTCGCCCCGCTGCAGCAGGGCGTTGCCGCCCAGCGCGACGACGATGCGCACGGCTCACCTCGCCAGCGCGGCGACTAGCAGTGCCCTCGCGAAGACCAGGACGATCTCGCGGCCGGCGAGCCGGGGCCGGTGGCTAGCGGTGGACATTGTGGGTTGCTCCTGTTGAGACGAGGCCGGGCGACTGGCTCAACGAGACCGAGCCCGCTGCCAAGGCCGGCTGGTTCATCGGCGGGATTACCCCGGCTGACCGGTGGCGACACGCTGAGCTTCCGCAAACTCGACGAGGTGCCGCAGCGCGTTCAGTCCTTGATGCCGATCCCGCAGAAATGCCAGGCGACCCCGCGATCGTGTTCGGCGTGCTGGGGGATAAGCGGCGGCAGCACCGGCTCTTCGTCGCCGTCGACAGAGCCGCGCATGTGGAGCGGGTTGTGCAGATCCGGTCGCCACTCGCTGGGCGTTACCAGCCCTGGCTCAACAAGGGTGAAGCCGTCGAAGAACCGAGCAATATCGGCCCTGCTGCGCGAGATGAGCGGCGTGTTCCAGTGCAGTTCCTGGGTCATCAGAAACAGCCCCTCAGCCGCCTCCGGATGGGTCTGGTTGGTCATGTGCGTCAGTGCCAGGTAGCTGCCAGGAACCACCGCGTCGCGGAACCGTCGGACGACTTTCCACGGGTCTTCTGAGTCCCACAGACAGTGCAGGACGCACAAGAGCATGAGGCCGATCGGTTGCCCGAAATCCAGCACTTCTGTTAGCTGCTCGAGGCCGAGCACCTGCTCCGGCTCTCGCACGTCCCCGCTGAGCGTGACAACCCGAGCTCCAGCGTTCAACGCGACCACGTGAGTCGACACCATCGGATCGATGTCGACGTAGACGACGCGTGCCTCGGGTGCCACCCTGTGTGCGATCTGGTGGGTGCTTGCCATGTTCGGCAGGCCGGAGCCGAGGTCGAGAAACTGGCGGATGCCCTGGCCGAGCATGTAGTCGACCATGCGCTGCAGCAGATGGCGGCTCTCCTGGGCAGTGACGGCGCCGGCCGGCACGCCAAGGTCCCTGACCATCGCGTTGGCAGCGTCAGACGCCTGCCGGTCGATGGCGAAGTTGTCCCTGCCGCCGAGCTGATAGTTCCAGATCCGTGCGGTGCTGGGGTAGCGGACGCTGACCGGGACGTCGCTGGTCGGTTCGGAGGGCGCCGACTGGTGGGCGGACATCGATCCTCCTCCGTGGGATACGCGGTTCCGACAATAGAAGAATTCGGTGAGTAGCGCGCGTCTGAGACGAATCGGTGGCGCGCCTGCACACGGCGGGTTACCCCGGCGGGGTGTCGCCGAGCAGCCAGCGGGCGCCGGATCCGCGGGTCGCGGCGATGTCCTCGGGGTTGTAGAGCCGGCACGTCCGCAGTGACAGGCAGCCGCAGCCAACGCAGCTGTTGAGCGTCGCGCGCAGCTGCTCAAGTTCGGCGATCCGCTCATCGATGCGGCGGATCCAGGTCGCCGACACCTTGTTCCAGTCGGTCTTGTTCGGCGTGCGCTCGTCCGGCAACCTGGCCAGTGCCGCGCGCACTTCGGCAAGGCTGAGACCGACCGCCTGGGCCGCGCGGACGAATGCCACCCGGCGCAGCATCACGCGAGCGTACCGGCGCTGGCCGCCTGCGCTGCGTTCCGACGAGATCAGCCCCTGGTCTTCGTAATAGCGCAGTGCCGATGCGGCAACCCCGGCTCGCCGGGCGAACTCGCCGATCGTCACCCGGTCCGCAAGCTTGGCCATCCGCCGATTATAGCGCTTGACTTAAAGTGAGCTTTAAGTTGCAGCATGATGGCCATGACGACATCGCAGCTCGGCCGCTATGGTTACGCCGATATCGAGGGCCTGATGGGTCTGATGACCGGCGACGAGAAGCACGGCCCTGCCGCCACGTCCACTCTCGATGCGCTGTGGGTCCTCTATGACCGAGTCCTGAACGTGGATCCTCGTGACCCGGGCGCACCAGCGCGCGACAGGTTCCTGCTGTCGAAGGGGCATGGTCCGGTTGCGTACTACGCCGTGCTTGCGGCCAAGGGCTTCATCGACCCCGGAGTGCTGCGCGGTTTCGCGAGTTTCGACTCAGCACTCGGCTACCACCCCGACCGGACGCTCATCCCGGGTGTCGAGATCGGCAGCGGCTCGCTTGGCCATGGACTTGGCCTGGCTGTCGGGATCGCGCTCGGACTGCGCGCGCAGGCTCGTCCCGAGCCGCAGGTATTTGTGATGCTCGGCGACGCGGAACTGGACGAGGGTTCCAACCACGAGGCCATCGCATTTGCCGGCGCTATCGGTCTGGACAGCCTGCACGCCGTGGTGATCGACAACTCGTCGGCAACCCATGGCTGGTCCGGGGGCGTCGGGACGAGGTTCGAGCGCGAGGGCTGGTCGACCGTGACCGTCAACGGCCGCGACCACGATGCGCTCGAAGCGGCGTTCGTCGCGCCGCGTGAAGGGAGGCCCCGCGCCGTCGTGGCGGTCGTCGAGCCCAAGAATTCCGCAGCCCGGCGCCCGGCCATCAACGTCCGTTAAGGAGCCCCGGCCATGGAGACAATGCGTGAGCGCTTCGTCGTGACTGCAACCGAACTTCTGGACAGTGATCCGCGGATAGCGGTAGTCCTGGCCGATATCTCTGCGGCGCAGTTCGCACCTGCCGCGGCTGGACACCCGGACCGCGTGATCAATGTAGGCATCCGTGAGCAGTTGCTCGTCGGCGTGACTGGCGGGCTGACGCTGGCCGGGCTGCGGCCGATCGCGCACACGTTCCCCTCTTTCCTCGTCGAGCGGCCTTTCGAGCAGGTCAAGCTCGACCTCGGTCACCAGGACGTGGGCGCGGTCCTGGTGAGCTCGGGAGCCTCTTACGACATGACGTCTGAGGGCCGAACCCATCAGGCTCCTGGTGACGTCGCCCTGCTTGACACTCTGGATGGCTGGACCATCGAGGTTCCCGGCCATCCCGATGAGGCAGAGCTGTTGCTGCGCGATGCCGCCGCTCGCGACGACAGGGTCTACCTGCGGCTGTCGGGCGAGGCCAACAATGCGCCGCAGCTGATGGTGCCCGGCCAGTTCCTGCCTGTGCGCACTGGCCGGCGCGGCACGGTGGTCGCCGTCGGGCCGATGCTGACGCCTGTGCTCGACGCCGTTGCCGGCCTGGACCTGAGCGTGCTGTACGCGGTGACTGTCCGGCCGTTCGACATCGGCGCGCTGCGCCGGGCCGTGACGGCCTCGGACACTGCGGATGTGGTGCTCGTCGAGCCGTACCTCGCCGGGACTTCCAACCGCGAGGTCGACGAGGCACTGCTCGACCTGCCACACAGGGTGCTGGGATTGGGTGTCGGCCGTGCAGAGCTGCGCCGGTACGGGACTCCTGCCGAGCATGCGGCGGCGCACGGACTCGATCCGGCCTCGCTCCGGGAGCGCATCGCGAGCTTCCTTGGCTGACCTGCTCAAGGGGCGCAGTTACTGACCGGCTGGGTGCTCATGGACGCTGCCGGGGCGTCCGGCCGGCGAAATGACCCGCTGCCCGACGGCGCCCGACGCCGCAGATACCAGCACGGTGCGGACCAGGGTGGCGTCGAGCAACGACCCTAGCGTGACCCCCGCGCCGACGCCGCGCGTTTATCGGCGCGGACACCACGCCCGCGCAGTGGCTTGAGTCCTCACTTGCACCCTAGCTATTCAGTGTTACTATGTACTGGTAGTCAATACCACTGAGTAGCTGAGGGGAGGCGTCCCGTGGCCAAGCTGGTGACGGAGATGCTCAAGGGCACGCTGGAGGGCATCGTTCTTGCGCTCCTGGCCGGCCGGCCAGCGTACGGCTACGAGATCACGGCATGGCTGCGGGAGCAGGGTTTCTCCGACATTGCCGAAGGGACCGTTTACGCGCTGCTCATCAGGATCGAGCAGCGCCACCTCGTCGACGTGGAGAAGATCCCTTCCGAGAAGGGACCGCCGCGCAAGGTGTACTCCCTCAACGCTCAGGGACGCGATTACCTCGAGGAGTTCTGGCGGACCTGGAACTTCCTCAGAGAACGGCTCGAACAGCTTCGCGAAGGAGGCAGATAGGAATGGCCACGGGGTGGAGAAAGCTCCTGGAGACGATCGTCGGCCCGCTCGATCAGAAGAGGCGATACCGGCAGTACAAGGCGCGTGTTGAACGGCTGCCCGCGAGCTATCACACGGCGATTGATGCGCTGCAGCGGTACTCGTATTACTTCGGCCACGGAACGACAGACGGCGGTCTGAGGATGCTCGAGGACCTTGCCGATCTGTTCGAGCAGGGCGCGGCGAACGGGACCCCGGTCCGCGAGATCGTCGGGGAGGACCCGGTGGAGTTCGCCGATGAATTTCTCCGGAACTACCCGGAGGGGCAATGGATCAGCCGGGAGCGGGACCGGCTCACCAGCGCCATGGACCGCGCCGTCAGAGAGAAC
Source organism: Streptosporangiaceae bacterium (assembly GCA_035631375.1). Taxonomy (GTDB): domain Bacteria; phylum Actinomycetota; class Actinomycetes; order Streptosporangiales; family Streptosporangiaceae; genus JAJYUU01. Next base: position 7,012 of record DASQIW010000133.1, on the reverse strand, counting down.
TCAGGAAGCGAAGGGACATCCCGATGACGGGACAGCCGACTCACGCACTCCAGGTGCACGGCCTTGAGAAGTCGTACAAGAAGCTGCATGTGCTGCGCGGCGTGGATTTCGAGGTGGCGCCGGGCAGCATCTTCGCCCTGCTCGGCTCCAATGGCGCAGGCAAGACCACAGTCGTGAAAATCCTGTCCACGCTGCTCAAGGCCGACGCGGGAAGCGTGAGCGTCAATGGTTTCGATGTGGCCACGCAAGCATCCGACGTGCGGGACTCCATCAGCCTCACCGGACAGTTCGCGGCCGTCGACGAAATCCTCACCGGGCGGGAGAACCTCGTACTCGTCGCGCGGCTGCGGCATCTCAAGAACCCAGGTCAGATCGCGGATGACCTGCTGGCGCGCTTCCAGCTCACCGACGCGGCGGCGCGAAGGGTGTCGGAGTATTCCGGAGGCATGCGCCGTCGCCTCGACATCGCGATGAGCCTCATCGGGAATCCGCCGGTCATCTTCCTGGATGAGCCGACAACCGGGCTCGACCCCGAGGGGCGCATCGAGGTGTGGCAGGCCGTCAGGGAACTCGCCGGGCACGGCACGACGGTGCTGCTCACGACGCAGTATCTGGACGAGGCCGAACAACTCGCCGACCGGATCGCGATCCTCCATGAGGGACGGATCATCGTGAACGGCACCCTCGCCGAGCTCAAGCAGCTGCTCCCGCCCGCCAAGGTCGAATACGTCGAGAAGCAGCCGACCCTCGAGGACGTCTTCTTCGCCATCGTCGGAAACGACGCGACCGGCGGCAGCGAAGCGCAGCTGGCAACGACAACACTAGACGACTAAGGAACAACGATGAGTAAGCACTTCTTGGGCGACACCGTCGTCCTGCTGGGACGATCCTTGCGCCACATCACCCGCAGCCTGGACACGATCATCACGACCACGATCATGCCGATCGCCTTCATGCTGCTGTTCGTCTACGTGTTCGGCGGCGCGATTCACGCTGGATCGGGCCGCTACGTGAACTACTTGCTGCCCGGCATTCTGCTCATCACGATTGCTTCTGGCATCTCCTACACCGGATTCCGGCTCTTCACCGATATGAAGAGCGGAATCTTCGAGCGATTCCAGTCCATGCCGATCGCACGGTCGAGCGTGCTGTGGGCGCACGTGCTGACATCCCTGGTCGCCAATCTGATATCGCTCGCCGTTGTCGTGCTGGTCGCGCTCCTCATGGGCTTCCGCTCGGGGGCAGGAGTGCTGGCGTGGCTCGCAGTCGCCGGCATCCTCGTCCTGTTCACCCTGGCGCTGACGTGGATCGCCATCATCCCCGGCCTGACCGCGAAGAGCGTCGACGGTGCGGGCGCGTTCGCCTACCCGATCATCTTCCTGCCGTTCATCAGCTCCGCCTTCGTGCCCACCCACACCATGCCCGGCCCGGTGCGCGCCTTCGCGGACAACCAGCCCGTCACCTCCATCGTCAACACGATCCGCGACCTGTTCACACAGCAGCCAGTCAGTACCGGCATCTGGACCGCTCTCGCCTGGTGCCTGGGCACCCTGATCGTCGCCTATGCCCTCGCGATGGCCACCTACCATCGCAAAATCGCCTGAGGCTGTCAGGTCAGAACCAGGATTGGCTCACCATCAAGCCCGTGATGCTGAGCCAATCCAGGTTCTCCGCGTGATCTACGGGTTTCGTCAAACCCGGGATGGTTCAGGCTGCGGGAAGGAGTGCCGGCCGGATCTGTTTGCGCGGGCGGAGTGGAACAAGCCGATCGCGATGGCGACTACCACGCCGAGCACACCGGCCACGGCGTAGATCGTCCGAGGGCTGAGCACCGCGGCGACCGCCCCGCCGGCCAGCAGCGAGACACCCTGAGCACCCCCGATAGCAGCGTTGGCAGCAGCCGATACCCGGCCGCGCTCGGAGTCGGGCGTGCGGCTGACGAGCAGGGTCGAGACGCACACGTTCGCGTACCCGTTCCCGGTCCCGCCGAGGACCGACAGCGGCACGAGCATCCAGACCGCTGGGACCACCGCGAACGGGACGAGGGCGGCGCAGGTGACGCCTGCACCCGCGATCGTCGCCCAGATCTGGGCGCGCTCCGTGCTGAGCCGACCGGCGCCCAGCGATCCGGCGACCATCCCCGCGATCCACGCGGCCCCCGCGACTCCGAACCAGACGCCTCCCGCGTGAAGCGTGACTCGGACCAGGAATACGAGCACCACGTCGACCATGCCGACCAGCAGGACCAGCACCACCAGGCCGATCAGGAGCGGGGCAAGCACTCGGTCGGCGCGCAGGATCTCGAAGCCACCCCGGGCCAGCGCTGAGCCGCTGTCCGACGCCAGCGGTGCCGATGTCCGCCGGGTGCGGATCATCGCGGCTGCCAGTGTCACTACGACGAAAGTGGCCGCGTCAACGGCCAGCGGCAGCCCGGTGCCGAACGCCGCGGCAAGCAGACCGCCGACCGCCGGCGCGCCGACCATGACCAGGGCGTTCAGTGACTGCTGGGCCGAAACGGCCTCGGCCACGTGGTCCTCGCCGACGATGCGGGGGACGAGCGCCGACCAGGTGGCTCCGGCCACCGACGCTGCCGTGCCGAGGACGGCGACCAGGGCCACGATGAGCACGACCGAGTGCACGAACACGAGAGGGATCGTGCACGCCACCTCGAGCACTCCGGCGCCAGCGAGGAGGTACCGCGAGTCGCACGAGTCGACCAGACGGCCAACTGGGCCGGAGAGGAACAGCAACGGAATGATCCCAGCGCCCAGCAGCAGGCCGACCTCGTAGGGCCGGGCGCCGTCGGCCTGGAGGCGAAGGGTGAGGGCGACGAGTGCCACCTCGTCGCCGAACGTCGACACCATGCGCCCGACCAGGGCCATGAACAAGTCTCTGCGACCGGACCTAATGTTCAGCATTCACTGAACAGTAATTGCTTAACATCTCCCGGTCAAGCGGTACCCTTTGATCGATGTCCGAGAGTCATGAGCAGGAGCGATCTCGGGAGGACGCCACTCCCTATCGCTTCGAGAACCCGCGCAGCATCCGGGCCCTGGCGCATCCGGCCCGGCTCGCCATCATCAACGCCCTGGCGACGGGTGACGAGCTGACCGCCACCCAGTGCGCGGAGCTGACCGGTCTCAGCCCTAGCGCGACGGCGTACCACCTGAACCTTCTGCAGCGGTACGGTTTCGCCGAAACGGCACCCCCGAGACCGGACCGCCGCGAACGCCCGTGGCGGGCGACTGGCCGCCCGACGCAGGTCGACCTGGACACCTCGACGCCCGCTGGAGCTTCGGCGGCCGCAGCCGTTGCGGCGGCCTACATCGATGCCACCCGTACAGTCGCGGTCGCATTCACCGAGGCCAGCTCCGCCGAGCCCGAGGACTGGCGGCGGAATGCTGTCCTGGCCAACGCCGACCTCTGGCTGACGGTCGAAGAGTTTCAGCGAGTGGCGAAGGACCTAGCAGCGGTAGTCGAGCCGTACCGGGGGCGTACGCACCCGACGGGCAGCAGGCCCGTCAGGGTAATGAACGTCCTCATGCCGCACCAGCGAACCCAACCGGAATCTCGCTCCTGACCGCCATGAGGGCGGATTCGCTCGAGCGAGTCTGCACGATGTATGGCCGCCAGTGGCGGGTGAGAATCAGCCAGGCGCCTCAAGCGGCACGCCGCTCAGTGCGAGAGCGCGGGCTGGCGATCACTGGTCAAGCCCGCGCACCGCTTGTCGGTGAACTGCTGGGCGGGGTCGCTTCGGCCTTGGTGTAGAGGACTTCGCGGGCTTGCTCCGCGGCGCGGGTGATGCTCTCGCCCACGAAGTCGAGGAAGCGCGCGATGTTCTCGAGGCGGATCGCGGCCGGGGTGCCAGGGCCGAGGATGGCGACGCCCTGCCGCGCAATCTCGACGACCTGTGCGTTGGACCGGGCGCTGGCAACCATTGCCTGGTACCAGACGTCGTTGTCGACGATGTAACGCTCGCGGCGGCGTTCGTCGCGTTCCCGGCGGACCAGGTCCTGACTTTCGAGGAACGAGATCGCCTTGGAGACGGACGCCGGGCTGACCTGCAGGTGCGCGACAAGCTCGGAAGCAGTGAGGCTGCCCGCGTCGGAGGTGTAGAGGCAGGTCAGCACCCTGGAGATCATCTTCGGCAGGCCCGATTGCATGAGGACGGTGGTGAACGTCTCCTCGTACTCGCGCACCGCCTCGACGTTGCGCCCGTGGGCCAGCGGGGGCGCCTGCGCCCCACGCGTCGAGGCCTGCCTGTGCCGGCGGGCGCGGCGCTCGCTGGCGCGGTGGGCCAGATCGGCGCGGTAGGTGGCGGGGCCGCCGTTTCGCATCACCTCACGCGTGATCGTCGAGGTCGGTCGATCAGTGCGTCTGGCGATCTCCGCGTAGGCGAGCCCGTCGGCCAGCCCCAGCGCGATCTGCTGGCGTTCCTGCTGGGTGAGCCTGCCTCCCGGCATCGCCGTCTCCTCCTGCTCCGCGGTGCCTCCACTATAGGTTCGAGCCGGGATTCAGTGCAACGAGCGCAGTGCTGACGTTGCATTAAGCTCCACTGTCATTGCAACAATTCTAAGGTGTCTACCTGCATATACATAGATTGAGTGCAACAACCGTGTTGCGGGATCATCGAATGCAACGTAGCGTTTCCAACATCAGAAACGACTAGAACAGGAGACCACAATGCAGAAGTTCGACACCCCGGCCCCGATCTCCGCCGTCCTGGACATCCCCGCTGGGCGGGTCCGGTTCATCGCTGCCGACCGGGCCGACACCACGGTCGAGGTGCTGCCTGCTGACGCGTCAAACGGCCGCGACGTGAAGGCGGCGGAACAAGCCACGGTGGCATATGGCGACGGCGTCCTGCGGATCGAGGCGCCGGCGAAGAACCGGATGCTCGGAAGTTCCGGATCGATCGAGGTGACGGTCCAGCTGCCCGCAGGTTCACGGGTCGAGGCGAAGGCAGCCAGCGCTGAGTTCCGAGCGGTGGGACGCCTGGGCGACGTTGTTTTCGATAGCTCGCAAGCCTCCATCAAGCTCGACGAGACTGCGAGCGCCCGCCTTACCACGCTCGCTGGCGACGTGTCGGTCGGCCGCCTTGGCGGCGCCGCGCAGATCCGCACGGGAAAGGGCGACATCCGGATCGCCGAGGCCGTGCGCGGCACGGTCGAGGTCCGAACCGAGAGCGGATCGATCTCGGTCGACGCTGCCGCCGGAGTGTCCGCCTCTCTGGACGCCGGTACCGCCTACGGCCGGATCCGCAACTCGCTGAAGAACAGCGACGGCGCGGCCGGCCTCAATATCCACGCGACCACCGCCTACGGCGACATCACCGCCCGCAGCCTCTGATCAGCAGAACAGCTGCGGCAAGTCCTGGGCATGGAGCATCCGGCCAGGGCCGTCAGACCTGCGGGCCTGACGGCCCTGAATGCCGCACCTCACGTGACGGCATCTGCATCCACCGCCACCCGATCGTTTTCTGAGCCGGAGAGAGGCATGCCCGATGACCATCAAGCAACCCGCCTGGACCGGGATGGTCCCGGTCGATGACACGGCGTTCGCTCTTGTTCTCGCCCGCAACGCGAACCTGAAGGTGAGCGCGAAGGTTGCGAGCAACCACTCGAGAATTCTGCGCGACGATTTCCGAGCCGTCGCCGACGCAGTACGAGAACTCGTTAGCGCAGACGGCCCGCCAAGGCCGGGACAAAAGCCCTAGCTTGGTTTATAGTGATCTGTGCGGAATCAACACCACTTGCACCTGACGCGCATTGATGTGTCATTGTTACGAACGCGTAGATTGACCGGCGGGAGCCGCAGGATGGTTCAAGGGGACGCCCCTGCGAGTCACCCCGCTGACAGCGACCTGGAGCGCAGGTCACTGCTGCGCATTGGCCTGTCCGCTGCAGTCAGCATCACCGCCGCTGCACATATCCCCAGGGCGGTGCGTGCGGGAGCCAGGCGCGCGACTGCACCAGAGAGCGAAACGAACGCACTGGCGGAGCGATCCGCCCCGCAGTGGCTCTGGGTACGGGATACGCACAGCCCCACTCCGGCACCGAGTCCACCGCCGCTCAGCACGATATCGGCGGTGCATCCGTGGGCGCGTCCTGCTTATTACGTCCGGGACGTGCTGCCGGATGCGCCAGCCAACGCGATCGCATTGACCGTCGACGATGGCCCTCATCCCGTCTACACGCCGATGGTGCTGGAGGTGCTGCGCCGCTACGGAGTGAAGGCCACCTTTTCCATGATCGGGATCAACGTGCAGAGATACCCAGGGGTGGCCCGGCAGGTCGTCGCTGAAGGGCACACGATCAGCAACCATTCGATGTGGCACCCGATCCCGTTCACCGCGCTGAATCATGCTGCCATACATGCCGAAGTGGCCGACGCCATGAATCGTGTCTGGGACGCGACAAGAACCGTCCCGCGGCTGTTCCGGGCACCGGGCGGGTCGTGGTCTCCAACCGTCTTCGACGCCCTTGCGCGTTATGACCTGGTGCCTGTCGACTGGGACGTCGATCCGCGCGACTGGACGGTGCCGGGCGTCGCTCATATCGAGGGAGTTCTCGATACCGGGCGAGGCGGAGACATCCTGCTCTGCCATGACGGTGGTGGCAACAGGCTTCAGACCGTGCAAGCCCTGAATCAGGTGCTCCCGGCCCTCCTCGACCGCAAGCTGGAATTTGTCACCTTGTAGGTTTTCGGACCCGGCACGGGGAGATCTGGCGGACTCCGCGCAGCTGGGTCGAGAAGGCTTATCCGCGCGTCACGTACTTCAATGCGGTGGACGAGGGCGGCCACTTCGCGGCGTGGGAGGAGCCTGAGGTGTTCGCTACGGCGGCATTGAAGCCGCTGCGCTGAGCGGTCAGGCCTGGCCGCGCGATCTGCATCCACTCCGGCCCGTGCTCCGAGGCCCGCATGGCCGCTGTCTAGTTGCCGGCGGCGCTTGACGAGTCGTGTTCGCTGTAATAATTTGCAATCAAAGAAATATTCTCCAACCAACAACCAC
>DASQIW010000132.1:0-2095 GCA_035631375.1 Streptosporangiaceae bacterium | reverse complement strand
GGCCGAGGCACCGGCACCGGGGCATGAGGTCCGCCCGGTGCGCCGCCGCCTGCCCAGGCAGCGTCCGGCCAGCGTGACCCGGTTCTCGGTGGCCGGCGCCGAGGGCTACATGACCGTCTCCAAGTACCCCGACGACGGTGTGGGAGAGGTCTTCCTCAAGCTGGGTAAGCAGGGCTCCACCCTGGCAGGCGTGATGGATGCCTTCTCGATGGCGATCTCGATCAGCCTGCAGTACGGGGTCCCGCTGGAGAAGTGGGTGGAGAAGTTCACCAACATGCGCTTCGAGCCGGCCGGCGTCACCGACGACCCGGACATCCGGATCGCGAGTTCGGTGATGGACTACGTGTTCCGCCGCCTGGCGCTCGACCACCTGCCTTACGAGACGCGTGCCGAGCTGAGCATTCTGTCGGCGGCCGAGCGTGCCGCGCAGCTCGCGGGGGAAGACCCCGTCGCGATCACCGAAGACATGGATCCGGCCGAGATGGCCCAGTCCGCTCCGCGCGAGTTGCCGCACCCAGACCGCCCGGCGCAGCAGGAGCGCGCGACCGGCCAGCAGCAGTCCGGCCCGACGGGGCAGCCGGAGCGAGCCGGACAGCAAGCGCGGCCGGGGGAGCAGGAACGTTCACCCCAGAACGGCCAGCCCGCCGTGCAGCCGCACAGTTCGACTGAGTTGCTCGAGTCGCAGCAAGGCCGCACCGCGGATGCGCCGCTCTGCCTCATTTGCGGCACCAAGATGCGCCCAGCCGGAAGCTGCTACGTCTGCGAGGGCTGCGGCGCCACCAGCGGCTGCAGCTGAAGCGTCGCTCCAGGAGGAGGATTTCGCAGCTCAGGAGGGGTGCAGCCGACAGGCTGTGCCCCTCCTGATCGCTTACGAATTGTTTCCGGTTGCATCTGATGCAACCGCTCGACGGCGAGATCGGTCGTTGCGCCTGCAGCGACTGACGAGCGGCAGCTGGCTGGCAACGCCCGGTCAACCTGATCTCGTCCACGAGAGCAGGGCGAGGGCTGGTGGGTGGAGAGCGAAATGCTGGCCAGCTGTCGATCGCGCGGATCATCGAGCTAGTGCCACCAGATCGCAGCGGCTGGCAGCTCAGCATACGCGCCTGTATGGCCGTGAAACCGCGACGTAGGTGCCGTGAAACCGTGCGCTCCTACGGTGGCTGCACGCACCCAACCGGTCTGCGAGGAGAACACCGCAAATGACGACATCCAGCGTGTCCGCCGCCGGCCTGGTCAAGGCGTTCGGCGAGTTCCGCGCCGTCGACCGCATCGACCTAGAGGTTCATCAGGGCGAGATCTTCGGCGTGCTCGGTCCGAACGGGGCCGGAAAGACCACAATGCTGCGGATGCTCGCGACGCTGCTGCCGATCGACGCCGGGCACGCCCAGGTCTTCGGGGTAGACGTCGCCCGAGAACCGCATCGAGTCCGGCAGTTGGTGGGGGTCACCGGGCAGTACGCCTCGGTCGACGAGGACTTGACCGCCACCGAGAACCTTTGGCTGTTCGGCCGGTTGCAGGGCCTGCGGTCGGCGGAGGCCCGCGCCAGCGCCGAGAGCCTGCTCGCGCAGTTCGGCCTGGAGGAGGCCGCTAACAAGCCGATCTCGCAGTTCTCCGGCGGCATGCGGCGGCGTCTGGACCTGGCTGCGAGCCTGATCACCCGGCCGCCGTTGATCTTCCTCGACGAGCCGACCACCGGCCTGGATCCCCGCACCCGCGGCCAGATGTGGGACACCATCCGGAGTATGGTCGCCGACGGCTGCACGATCATGCTTACGACCCAGTATCTGGACGAGGCCGATCAGCTCGCCGACCGGGTCGCCGTCATCGACCGCGGCCGCAAGGTTGCCGAGGGTACGCCGGACGAGCTGAAGACCTCGGTCGGCAACTCGACCCTGCAACTCCAGTTGGCCCATAGCGCCGATCAGGACCTCGCGCGGCAGGTCGTGGGGCGTGTCGTGGGCCGGAAGCCGGTGTCGACACCCGAGTCGGTCCGGTTGAACGTCCCCCTCGACACCGCCGACGGCGCGGCCGACGTTCTGATCGGGCTCCGGCAGGCGGGCGTGACGATCACCTCGGTGAGCGTGGCTCAGCCGAC
>DASQIW010000131.1:0-61470 GCA_035631375.1 Streptosporangiaceae bacterium | reverse complement strand
TGCCGCCGCTGCACCATCCAGGCACCCGCCCCCGAGAGCAGGAGCACCAGGGCAGGCAGCAGTACGTTGGGCAGCGCGCTTGCCGCCGGGCTGATGCCCGAGCCGAACGCGTAGTAGTAGAGGTTCTCGACGTCATACAGGCTGGCCACGAGCGACAGCGCAAGATAGCCCGCCGCGATGATGGCGAGGCCGACGCTGCGCTCTGCCCAGGCCAGGTAACACAGTCCGAGACCGATCAGCACAAGCGGGAACGTGCCTCGAATAACCAGGTCGCCGGGCATGAGGACGGGCAGGACAAAGACGCGGCCGACGCGCGTAACCTGCTCGGCGACTAGCGGGAGGGCCAGCGCCAGCGCAACGACGACGAGGCCGGTGATCAGATATCCGCGCGCAGGTGTCCGAAGGCCAATCCGGTTGCCGCGCCAGCGGTACCAGAACACGGTCGCGGTGATGCCGAGCAGCATCGCGCCTAGCCAGTAATACGGCAGGCCGCGGGGGGCTCCCACCAGGCCGAGTCCGCCAAAATAGCCACTCTGAAGAATTTGCGGCCCTGGCGTAGTGCCGCCGGACACGGTCCCCGACCTGGAAGGAAAGTGCTGGACGTAGAACGGCACAGACGCGCACGTCAGCAGCCCGAACAGGACTAGCGGGAACCAGTAGGCATGGCGCGCGAGTCGCGACCTGCGCCGGATGGCCCGCACCTCGCCCAGCAGTTCGGCGGGTCCTCTTGACGCCGCGGCAGCCGACCCGCTGTCCCCGCCGTCTCCGCCGTTCTCGCCGTCTCCGCCATCGACCGACTGACCAGCGCCGCCGCTCCCGCCGTTCCCGCCGCCCCCACCATCGACCGACTGACCCGCGTCGCCGCTCCCGCCCTCCCCGTCGGCCCCGCCATCGACCGACTGACCCGCGTCGCCGCTCCCGCCGTTCTTGCCAGCACCGCCATCCGCCGACGAGTCGGCTTCGCCGCTGGCGCCCGTCACACCGCCCGGATCAGCATCCTCGCCCGGGTCAGGACGCTTGGCCGGATCCGCCATGTCGCCCACGCCGCCTCCTCCCCGTCCGCCATTAAGTTTGCGATGCCAACTAGTTGGCGTCAAGTGAGTCACTGCGGTTGCGCGGTCGCCGGCGCTGGCCAAGGATGACTAGGTGAGCACGATCGACCTGCCCGGTGCGGCGAGCTGGCTGACCGGCGTTCGTCACCTCGCTGTTCTCACCGGCGCGGGCATCTCAACCGATAGCGGCATCCCTGACTTCCGCGGTCCGTCCGGTGTGTGGACCAAGGATCCGGCCGCCGAAAGGATGTCCACCTACCAGGCTTATGTCGCCGACCCAGCAGTACGGAAACGGTCGTGGCAAAACCGGCTCGCCCACCCAGCCTGGGCCGCTGAGCCGAACGCTGGCCATGTCGCCATCGCCAGAATTGCAGGCAGCATCGACACCTGGGTGATCACGCAGAACATCGACGGCCTGCACCAGCGGGCTGGCATCCCCGCGGAGCGGGTGCTCGAGTTGCACGGCACCATGCACGCCGTCGTCTGCGTCGGCTGCGGTAGCCGGACCGGGATGCCGGAAGCGCTGGCGCGGGTACGGGCCGGCGAGGCCGATCCGAGCTGTGCGGACTGCGGCGGGATTCTCAAGTCGGCCACGGTCATGTTTGGTCAGCCACTGGATCCGCAGATCTTCGCGAGCGCCATTGCCGCAGCCGGGGGCGCCGACCTGCTCCTCGCCATCGGCAGCACCCTGATCGTCGAGCCCGCCGCGTCTCTGTGCGCCGTCGCGGTCCGGGCTGGTGCGCGCCTCGTCATCGTCAACCGCGACCCGACCCCCTACGACGCGATCGCCACTGCGGTCATCAGGCAGCCCATCGGCGAGGCGGTCCCGGCGCTTGCCGAGCGGCTCCTCGCGGGTGTCAGCGATCAGGCGAGCTAACGACTGGAGGCGGCCATTACCTCCGTGCCGCGCGCCCAGCCGTATCTGGACGCTCGTCTCGCGAGCGTCTACACGGCTGGCAACGACATGCCTGACCAGTCGCTGCGCGCCTGGGCCGGTTTGATCACCGAGTGCAGCCCGGTCCGCTCGCCGGACGTGCTCGACGTCGGCGCGGGCACGGGAATCTTCGCGGCCGCGCTGGCCCGCCTGGCCGCGGCCAGGAAGGTAGTCGCCGTCGACGAGTCGCCGGCGATGCTCGCTCGCGCGACCCGCCATGAGCAGGTCCGCTACCTGACGGCGGATGCCGCGGCGCTGCCAATTGCCGGTGCGCGATTCGACCTCGCCCTGCTGTCTCGCGTCATCCACCACGTGCCGGATCGAAGTCGCGCGGGCGCCGAGCTGAAGCGGGTGTTGCGGCCGGGCGGCGCTGTCGTCGTGCGCACCACTGTCCGGGAGCGCCTTGATTCGATCGTCTACGAGTACTGGCCCGAGTTGCATGCGCTCGACGCCGGGCGCTTCCCGTCCGAATCCGAGATCATCACCGATTTCACCGCCGCCGGCCTCCGCGCCACCAACGTGCTGTCGTTCAGCCAGCCCGTCCAGCCCAGCCTGCAGGCCTGGCGCGACGCCGTGCGGCGACGTCCGCAGTCCAAGTTCGGGCAGCTCACCGACGTGCAGTTCCGCTCGGGTCTGATGCGACTCGATCGTGAAATCGCCGCGGGAGGCGGCGCTGAAGCGGTCAGCGAACGCTACGACGTGCTGATCTTCGCCGCCTGACCAGGCCTGGGCGATTTCACCTACACCCTCAAGGGAGGCGGCGCGGCTTACGGCGCGGCTTGCCCGCCGGAGGGGGACTGGTTCTGACCATGAACCGCAACCGAGATATTCCGTCCCGCCCGCACACGACATCGACGCGCAGCCAGTCGGCGCTGAGACCTTGTATCTCCGGATGGCGGTCCCGGACCTCGCGAAAACGCTCGAACGCTCGGCGGCAGGCCCTCAACCCACTCCAGGAGCCGCCACCCGCCGCCGTCGCTCATTACCGCATTCTCTCGTGCCATCGGTAAACGGTTATCGGCGTGGAGTCACTCATGCTTTCCACCGACTTGGCGCGCCGGCGCGGTTGATATGCGATGGTTTGGGCGCGCGTAATAGGTGGAAAGTCAGAGGTGCTTGCCGCTGCTTCCGCAGTTTCGCCGCCTTCACGAAGGAGGCGGCGGCGAGAAGCAGCCAGACGATGCCAAACACCAGGTTCCGGTATCGCTCGCTACCAGCCATCGCACCCAGCACTAGCCAAGCAACGCCAAAACCAAAGTTGGCGCAGCCGAAGAGCGCGTAATCTCCCGGTGATGGCGGGGTGCCGCGCGGCCATTTGGGCACAGCCACGGCAGTGATGGTACGCGCGGCTCGTCAACTTGGACCGCGCTTGTGCAGCCCTGGCGGGCTTGCCACTGCCGCTCACATGTCGTCCAGGTCGGCAAGGACGTAGGGTGTCGCACGCCCAGGTCGTCAACGCGGGACACATGCACGGGTGCGTGTAGCTGTCTAACCCTGCGACCAGACCTTGCGAGACTCACCTACTGCTGCTGGCTCGCCGCCGTTTCTTGCGGACAGCCACTAGGAAGTTGCCGAGGGCGAGAACCAGCAAGGCGACGCCATACTGGTAGCTGCGGATGGCACCTAGCAGGAGCCAAGTCAGGCCGAGAGCAAGGCAGGTACACCCGAGGACCACGTGATTTCTCGGTGATCGCGGCGTGCCGCGCGGCCATCTGGGTACAGCCACGCACAGATCGTATCCGCAACCTCGGCTCCGACCAGCTGTGATTGTGCAGAGCCTGCCGGCCGGCCGTCAGGGCACGACTGTGACCGGCCACCGGCCGGCCCGGACCAGCCGGACGGCTAGCGAGCCGACGAAACGGTGTCCGGCGTGCGCCGACGCACCGACCACGATCGCGTCGGCACGTACCTCGCCCGCGATGCGGACGATCTCCGCGAACGGCTCTCCCCTAGCCGCCAGGAACGTGATGGAGATGCCGAGCTCGGTGCCGATCGCCAGCGCACGTCGTTCCAGGTCGGCGGCCGTGGCACGGAACGCCTCGTCGCGCGCGACGGTCACCGCGGCACCCGTCGGTCCAGTCGCGCCGAGCGAGGCCAGCGGGGATACGAACACCGCCACGATCCGAGCCCCCTGCCGGCGGGCCAGGCCCGCGGCGTACCAGCCTGCCCGGATAGAGGTGGTCGAGTCGTCGACCCCGACCAGGATCACCGACGGACCGTCTGTACCCAGCTCGAAGCCGCTTTCCTCGCTGGGCATCACGACGCCTCACCGCCCATAATCTCGAAGTCTAGGGGCCAGGACCGTGACGGCTCCTGTCGCCGAACCCGGTGCCACCAGCCCGCTCTCGTGCGCCAGAGCGTCGGCCAGGGCGACCGCGCAGCCCTGGTGACGCGTGAGACCTCCAGCCGGCCCGTACGATGAGCCACGCCCGCGTCGACGTCAGGATTGTCGTGACAGATTTCGCTCCGAACCACACCCAGCAGCCGTCTGCGCCGCTGCCGGCCTGGCGCGTCCTGGACATGTCGCAGGCCATCTCTGGCCCGTATGCTGCGCGCATCCTCTCGGATCTCGGCGCGGACGTGCTGCGGATCGAGAGCCCGCGCACCGATGTCACTGAGTATTTCGGCGTCGTCACCGACGGGCGCAGTGGCATGTACGCGCAGATGAACGCGGGCAAGCGAAGCGTCGGTGTCGACCTTGCAGCGCCCGGCGCGGTCGCCCTGGTAAGCCGTCTCGCCGCCGCCGCAGACGTCCTGATCGAGAACTTCCGCCCCGGCGTGATGGACCGGCTCGGCCTGGGTTATGCAAGCCTGTCGGCCGCCCAGCCACGGTTGATCATGGTTTCGGTCTCCGGATTCGGACCCGACTCGCAGCGGCGCGCGCTCGCGCCCGTCATCCACGCCGAGTCGGGCCTCCTCGCGCGGCAGGCCGACCTGGACGAGCGCGCGCCCGCTGACCTGCCCCTCGCGCTGGCCGACACGGTGACCGGACTGCACGCGGCCATCGCCGTGCTCGCCGCGCTGCATCAGCGGGCAGCCACCGGGCACGGCCAGCACATCGGCCTCAGCATGCTTGCTGCGGTGGCAGCCAGCGATGACCACGCGCACGCCGCCATTGACGCGAGCACCGAGCCGTACTCGTCCCGGGGCACGATCTGGGCCGCGCCCGGCGGGCCGTTGCTGATCGCGGCGCCCCCCAAGCATGCCTGGGCGATGCTGTCCCGGCGCGGCATGGTGATGGATCCGGCGCCCCCCGGCAGCGACCTGGCCACCAAGGCCGCCCTGCGGCAGCAGGCGATCGGCGAGTGGATGGCCGGCTTTGGGGACCGCGCGAGCCTCGTCGCCGAGCTGGAGAAGGCCGGCATCGCCTGGGCAGAGGTTGCCGACAGCGCGGACGTCTTCGCTGGTGGCGCGCACTCCGAACGGCTGCCTGGTACCGACCGCCGGGTCGTCGCGATGCCGTATGAGTTCTCCGCTGCGGCTGCGGGAGTGCGCCGCGGCGTCGCCAGGCGCGGCGCGCACAACGCGGAGGCGCTCGCCGACTGGCTCGGGCTTGCCGCAGCCAACGTCGCGGCCCTCACCACGGACGGCGTGCTCATCGCCGACTGACGCGGGCAGCCGGTTAGCCGACTGGGTGCCAGCGGACAATGCGGAACCCGTATCGCACCGCCCGCTCTACGCCGCTACGGTCGAAGCTGCCATCCGGGCCGCGCTGAATCCCGACGAACCGCGCCGCAGCGGGGTTGCCTGCGGCCATCGTCTGCAGCAGCCTGCCGACCTCACCGACATCGCTCACCAGCTCAGCGGTCGCCGATATGTCCCGGCCGCGAAGTCTCAGCCGGACGGGCGAGTCAGTGACGAGGTTCAGCTTCCACTTGCCGCCGCCGGGTGTCAGCAGCGCCCCGCCGTCCCGCACATAGCTCAGCGGCTGCCGGTACAGCCGGCCCGTCTTGCGGCCGACGATGAAGGCGAGCATCAGCCTGCGGCCAAGCGGCGTAGCGACCGGCAATCCGAGCACCAGTCGCATAGGGACGTTGACGACGCGGAAGAACCGCGCCTGCAGCCGGCGGCTCATCGGTGGCCTGGCGGATTCTGGCATGGCAGCTCACTCACTCTCGGTACGCCAGATCACGGGGACCCGGCTGGTCATGATCAGTTCTCGGCAAGTCCGGCCCATGGCGGCCCGCCGTCCGGCCCCTGCGCGTTGGCCGACAGCCGGCTCAGCAGCCCTTCGAGCACGTCCAGCTCGGCGTCGGTGAACCCGCTCCGCAGCTGCTGATCGAAGGCAATCGCCGCATCACGGATCCGGAGGAAAGCGTCCTCGCCTGCCGCGGTGAGAGCGACGACGTGGATCCGGCGGTTTTCCTGATGCCGCTGCCTGGTGATCAGGCCGTCGCCTTCCATGGCGTTGAGGTGATGGGTGAGCGTGGCTTCCCTGATCCCCACCGCCTCCGCCAGCTCCCGCTGGTTGGCCAGCTGCCGCGTCTTGATGTTGAGCAGCACCAGCCAGACGGGCAGCGAACCGCCCGCCGAAGCGAGCGCCTCGTCGAAGGCGCGGCTGACCGTCCTCGCGGCCTGGGCGAGAGCCAGGCCGATGGGCATACGGGCTGGTCGCATGCCTGACAGCCTAGCACAACCGATCGATGTCTAACCATTTGACTTAGAACTCTTAGACATCTATGCTTCTGCGTATGACGGAACAGCAGATCGGACTCAATGCCCAGCTGGCGGGCGGGCGAGGCGGCGAGTCCTCGAAGTGGCTCGGGCTAGCCTGCATCTCAGTTGCCCAGCTGATGGTGGCGCTGGACGCGACCGTCATCAACATCGCGCTCCCGTCGGCCCAGCACGCTCTCGGCATCACCGATCCGCAGCGCCAGTGGGTGATCACCGCCTACACGCTGGCATTTGGCGGGCTGCTGATCCTCGGCGGGCGGGTCGCCGACACGATCGGCAGGCGTCGCGCTTTCCTGGCCGGACTGGCGGGCTTCGCACTCGCCTCGGCGGCCGGCGGCGCGGCGCCCGACTTCGCCGCGCTGGTCGCCGCCCGCGCGGCGCAGGGCGCGTGCGCCGCGCTGCTGGCACCGACAGCCTTGTCGCTGCTGGCCGTGACGTTCACGGCAGCGAAGGAACGCGCGAAGGCATTCGCGGTGTTCGGAGCGATCGCCGGCATGGGCGGTGCGCTCGGCCTGCTGCTCGGCGGAGTGCTGACCGAGTACCTGGACTGGCGGTGGTGCCTGTTCGTCAACGTGCCTGTGGCGGCTGCCACGCTCGTGGCAGGCCTGCGGGTGCTGCCGACGATGCCGCCGCAGCGGGGCGCGCGACTGGACGTGCCGGGCGTCGTCCTGGTCGTGACCGGACTGGTGGCCGTCGTGTACGGGCTGTCGAGCGCGGCGACCCGCGGCTGGTCAGCACCGGTCACCCTGGCGACCGTCGCGACGGGCGTGGCCCTGATCGCCGGATTCCTGTTCGTGGAGTCGGCGGTCGCGGCGCCACTGCTGCCGCTGCGGATCCTCGGCAACCGCAATCGCGGGGGCGCTTATGCCGCCATCGGACTGGCCGTCGTCGCACTCTACGGGCTGTTCCTGCTACTGACCTACGACCTTCAGGTCGTGCTGCACTACTCCCCGGTGCGGGCGGGCCTCGCGTTCCTCCCGTTGTCGGCCGCGGTGCTGGCCAGCTCCACGACCGTCTCCCAGGCACTACTTCCGCGGGTGCCGCCTCGTGCGCTCATGGCGCCTGGCCTGCTGGTGGGCGCCGCGGGCATGGCAACCCTGACGCTGCTGCACGCAGGTGACAGCTACACCCTGCACGTGCTGCCAGCGGAGCTGCTGCTCGGCCTCGGCATGGGCGCCGTCTTCGTGCCCGCCTTCTCGACCGCCACGCTCGGCGTCAGCCAGCGCGAGGCTGGCGTCGCATCTGCAGTGGCCGGCACTTCGCAGCAGATCGGCGCCTCGATCGGCACAGCGCTGCTCAACACGCTCGCCGCCGCCGCGACCACCGCCTACGTCGCGGCGCACGGTGGGACGCTCAGCGCCCCCGCTCTCGTGCACGGCTACGCCGTCGCCGCGGGCTGGGCAGCGGCGATCCTGGCCGCGGCCGCCGTCATCGTCGCTGCGCTCGTCACCGCAGGCCCGCTCCAGCACAACCACGACTGATCGCGACCCGGCCGGCTGCGATACGGTCCCGAGTCCGGATGGTCGGGCCACGTTGGGCAGAATGCTGCCCACCTACGGGCAGCAGGGGTCCCACCACGCCCCCACGACGATCCGGGCAATCACGCTCCGATGACGTCGCGCAGCGCGGCGCACAGCCGCGCGACGGCTGCGCTGAAGCCGTGCGCTGGCGGCGTCGCGTATCCGACGACGAGGGCCGGGCCCACGTCCTGCTCGCCAGCACGAGAGCCCGCCAGTCCCTGGACGGCGAGGTTGCGCCCGGCAGCCCTCGCGACGACGTCCTCCTCGGCCACGCCAGCCGGCAGGGCGACCACCGCGTGCAAGCCGGCCGCGATGCCCGTGACGCGAGTCTCGGGGACCTGCCTGGCGAGCGCGCTGAGCAGCAGGTCCCGGCGGCGTCCGTAAGTGAGCCTCGCTCGCCGGACCTGCCGGTCGTAGCCGCCCGACCGGATCAGCTCGGCCAATGCGAGCTGATCCAGGCTGCTGCTCAGCCGCCCGGCCGCGCTCTTGGCGGCAATAACCGCGTCCACCAGCCCGGCGGGCAGCACAAGCCAGCCGAGCCGCAGGCCGGGTGCGAGGCTCTTGCTCGCTGTCCCGGCATAGACGACGTGCTCGGGCGCGAGCGGCTGCAGCGCACCCACTGCCTGCCGGTCGAAGCGGAACTCCCCGTCATAGTCATCCTCGATCACCACCCCACCGGTGTGCACGGCCCAGTCAGCAACCTGGCGGCGCCGCTCCGGCGCGAGCGCCGCGCCGAGCGGGTACTGGTGCGCCGGCGTCAGCAGCGCGGCGCTTGCTCGTGTTGTCAGCCCCGCAACGACGGCGCCGCGGTCGTCCACGGGCAGCGGCGCGAGCCGCAGACCCGCCCTGACCGCGATCTGCCGGTGCCCTGCCTGGCCATAGGCCTCGATGGCGAGCGACCGCCGCCCGCTGGCATGCAGCACCTCGGACGCCAGTTCCAGGCCCTGCGTGAACCCGGAGCACACCACGATGCGATCAGGCGTGACGCGCACGCCGCGGGCCCGGCCCAGGTACTCGGCGAGCGCGACGCGCAGCGCGTCCAGGCCGCGCGGATCGGCGTAACCGAGGTCTGCCGCGGGCGCAGCCGCCAGCGCCTTCCGGGCAGCGGCCAGCCAGGCAGCGCGCGGGAAGGCCGTCAGGTCGGGGACTCCCGGCCGCAGGTCGTAGCGGGGCCCGCGCGCGGCCGCGTCGTGCGCCGCCAGGTTGCGCGCGGCGGGCAGCTGGCCAGCCCGCTGCGCGACCCACGTGCCCGACCCGTGCCGGGCCGACAGCCAGCCCTCAGCGACAAGCTGGGCGTAGGCCTGCGCAACCGTGTTCCGCGCGACGCTGAGGTCGCGTGCCAGGCTCCGCGACGAGGGCAGGGCCGTACCCGCCGCGAGCTGACCGCTGCGGACCGCGTCGCGCAGCGCCGACTCGAGCCTTGCCCTGGGCCGGGTCCCAGCCAGGTCCAGGTGGACGTCGAGACCGGCAGAAGTGGACCACGTTCCCTGCATGGAATTGGATCTTAAACCTGAGCCTGTTACGGCCTAGCGTTGTGGTGTACCGAGAAATCAGCCAGTGAAGGAGATCCCGATGACAACGGTGGACGAGACGGTCCGGGTCCGGCTCGAATTCGACGACCACGCGCCGGACTTCAGCCGCGCGATGAGCCACCTCGACCGGGCCGCGACGAAGGAGCTCGACAAGGTCGACTTCGACGTCCGGCTGCGCGAGCTCGTGCGGATCCGCGCATCGCAGCTCAACGGCTGCGCGTATTGCATCGACATGCACACCAAGGACGCCAGAGCGGCGGGCGAGACCGAGCAGCGGATCTACGCGCTGCCAGCCTGGCGCGAGACGCCTTTCTTCACCGCCAGGGAGCGGGCCGCGCTGGCGCTGACCGAGTCGGTCACGCAGATGCCGCAGACGCACGTCCCTGAGGCCGATTTCGCCGCGGCGGCCGCGCAGTTCTCGCCGGCCGAGCTGGCCGCGCTGGTCAGCCTTATCGTGACGATCAACGCGTGGAACGCCATCGGCGTGACGACCCGCTCCTGGCTGCCTGGCTCGTACCAGCCATGAGCGCTGACGCGGAGCGGCTGCGGGCGCTGCATGCCGGCCCGCAGCCGCTGATCCTGCCGAATGTCTGGGATCCGGTCAGCGCCCGTGCGTTCGCCGAGGCAGGATTCACTGCGCTGGCCACGTCGAGCGGCGCGGTAGCGGCCACCCTGGGGTACCGAGACGGCCAGACGCCAGTGGCGGAGATGCTCGCGGCGGTCATGCGGATAACGCGCAGCGTGAGCGTTCCCGTCACGGCCGACATCGAGAACGGCTACGGGCTGCCGCCTGAGCGACTGGTCGCCGCGCTCGCGGACTGCGGCGTGGCAGGCTGCAACCTGGAGGACTCGGACCCGGTGAGCGGAGCGCTCACTGAGCCTTCCCGGCAGGCGGACTTCCTCGCCGCGGTGCGCAGTGCTGCCGGGCAGGATCTGGTCATTAACGCCAGAGTCGACGTGTATGTGCGGCCAGCCACCCAGCCTGACGAGATGACCGACACGGCGGTCGCGCGGGCCGCCGCCTACCTGGCCGCCGGGGCGGACTGCGTCTATCCGATCCTCGCGCCTGCCGCTGCGATACCGGAGCTTGTGCGCCGGATCGACGGCCCGGTCAACGCCATGAGCAGGCCGGGCGGACCGACGATCGCCGAGCTCGCGGCCATGGGCGTCGCCCGGATTACGTTCGGGACCGGCCTGCACGCGCAGGCCGCGGACTGGGTCAGGGAGCTCGCCGCGACACTGGCAGCACAGACGGCGTCCATGAGGCCCCCGCCGCGGTAGTGGCCCGCAGGCTCACTGTCGCTGGCGGGCGGGCTTAGTTCCAGCGCAGCGGCAGCGACTCCACGCCGTAGATCCCCTCGATGTTGCCGAGCACCGCGGGCCCGCTGGGCGCCAGGCCCGGCATCCGGGGCGCGAGAAACGTCAGTGCTTCCTCGAGCTCTGCCCGGGCCAGGTTGCTGCCCAGGCAGAAGTGCGGTCCGGCGCCGAACGTCAGCAACCGCCCGTCGCGCGGCGCGCTGATGTCGAAGTCCTCGCCACCGGGCTGCTGCCGGTTGCCCCGCTCAGCACAGACCGCCACGATGGTGCCGGCCGGGAAGTGCACCCCGCGATATTCGACGGGTTCGACGCAAATCCGCGCTGTCACCGGTGTGATCGGCTCGAACCGCAGCACTTCCTCGACGGCCCTCGGCACCAGGCTCAGGTCGTCGCGGAGCGCCTCCCACTGCTCGGGGCGGTTCGCGAACAGCCGGAGCGCGTGGCCGAGCTGGGCCTGCGTGGTGTCGACGCCGCCCGCGATGACGTCCAGCACCAGGTTGACGCACTCGGCGTGGGACAGCCTGTCGCCTGCCTCCTCGGCCGCCAGCAGCTGCGTCAGCAGGTCGTTGCCGGGCTGGCCGGCCCGCTGAGTCAGCAGGTCCTCGATGTAGTCGTATGCCTCCGCCGCGGCCTGCTGCAGCTCCGGCAGCTGGGTGCCGAGCGCCTGAATGTCGAACTGGCGCTGGATCAGGGTCGACCACAGCTGCAGGCGGGGCGCGTCCTCCTCAGGCGCGCCAAGCACAGCGGCAATGGTCAGCGACGGGTACGGCCGGGCCATGGCGTCGGCGAAGTCGCAGCTGCGTTCTGCCTCGAAAGCGGCCCACAGCCGGCCCAGGAAGCCGCGCATCACCGGCCGCCACCGGTCAGCCGCGCGCGGCGTGAACGCGCCGCCCACCAGGGAGCGCAGCCTCCGATGCTGGTCTCCCTGCTGATTCAGGATGTTGGCGTCGATCACCTCGCGCAGCCGGCCCGACGTCACCCCGAACAGATCCGCGATCTCCCGGCCCGGGAATGCCGTCCCCCTGGCCCGGAGGAAGAACTCCGCGGCATCGCGGTCCAGCACGACGTAGGCCAGCGGGGAGGACGCCAGCCAGCCCACGTCACCCTGGGCGGCCACCTCAGCGAGCCGCTGGTGGTAGCTGTCTCCGGCGAGCTCTCCGCTGGTCAGATCGATCTCGGCGAGCTTGAGATCAGTCACAACGGTCATGCGGACAACCTCTCAAACCCCGGGTGCAGCGTGCAACCGGCCCGGGGCTCAGCACGGCCGCTAGAGTCAGGCTGTGCCGCAAGCCGATGCAGACGTCCTCGTCATCGGCGCCGGCGTGATCGGCCTGACCACGGCGATCTGCCTCGCCGAGGCCGGCCTCACGGTACTCGTCGTCTCGGCCGAGCAGCCCCGGCAGACTACGTCCGCCGCGGCCGGCGCGCTGTGGGGACCTCACCTCGTTGGCATGGACGAACGGATCGGCCGGTGGGCTGCTATCACGCTGGAGCGTCTGGAGGAGCTGCGCGCCCCGAGGCTCGGAGCCGGCGCGCTGGCCGGGATCGTGCGCACCGTGCCCGGCATCGCGGCCACCGCTACGCCCAGTAGCGAGCCACCGGAGTACGCGGCGGCCGGCAGCCTGACGCCCTGCCTGCCCGGCGAGGTCCCGGCCGGCTACGCGACCGCCTGGCGGCTGGCGGCACCGCTCATAGCCATGCCGGATTACCTGGACTACCTCGCCGAACGACTGAGCCGGGCCGGCGGCACGATCACGGTCGGGGCGCCCTTGACGACTCTCGCGGATGCGCGCGACGCAGCGCCTGAGGCCCGCGTCATCGTCAACTGCACCGGCTACGGCGCCCGGCACCTGGTGCCGGATCATGACGTGGAAGCCGTGCGCGGGCAGGCGGTGGTCGTGCGCAATCCTGGCATCGCTGAGTTCTTCGTCGGATCCGGCGCCGCGCACTGGCCGCTGACTTACCTGTTCCCGCACGACGACGTGGTACTGCTCGGCGGCACCGAGGAGCACGGCAGCAGCAGCCGTGAGCCCGACGCCAGCACAGCCGAGCGGATCGTCGCGGCGTGCGCGGCGATCCGGCCCGAGCTGCGCGACGCCCCCGTGCTGGAGCACCGGGTCGGCCTGCGACCTGTGCGTTCGTCGGTCCGGCTCGAGGCCGAGATCAGCGATGGCGTCACCGTCGTGCACAGCTACGGCCACGGCGGGGCAGGGGTGACGCTGTCGTGGGGTTGCGCCGAGGACGCCGCGCACCTGGTGCTCGACGTCCTCGGCTAGCGACTCAGAAGCCAGGGAACATCGCGCGCAGCTTGTCCAGCACCTCAGGGTCACCCGACACCGAAGCCGGTGTGTGGTCTGGATCCATCCGGCCGTAGGACAACCGCAGCAGGGCCTCCGCCGGCATGGTCACGTGCGGCGCGGCTCCGTCTTCCGCCGGCTCTTCGGCGGGCCAGTTCACCACGCTGATCGACTCGCCCGAGCTGAGCAGGTAGTCGCGATGCGGCCCGGTCGTCGTGATGCGCACCCGCAACGGCTCTGGCAGTGGCTTGCCCAGCCGCGGCGCGAGAAACTGCGGCACGTTGTCGATGAGCAGCTCGACTGCGTCGGCCTGCACCGTCGCAGCCGGGTCCTGCATCACTGCCAGGTCCCACGTGTGGAGCACGTGCTCGCCCAGCCGCAGCCGGATGATGCCGGTGGCATCGAGCTGCATGCCGAGGAAGTCCATCCGAGCCGCGGCCAGCTCCTCGTCCGTGAGCTGCTCCAGCCGCTGCACGTGCTTCTCGTCGGACGCGATCGCATCGGCGGCCTGGTCGTCCGGGCTCTTGGCATTCCATACGTCCCACACCGGAGGGAACGCGTCCCGGCTCGCCGGCGGTCCCTCTCCGAGCGCGCCGGGCAGCATCAGCAGCGCGATCTCTGCGCCGCTGCCGAGATGCGACAGCACCTGAGCACTAGTCCAGTCCCGGCAGTACGACCGACCTCGGACCTGCTCGGGCGTCATCGGCTCGACCAGGCTCGCCAGGTTGTCGTGCGACCGCCGGAGCGTCTCGATCCACATGCGCGGGCCGTCTGTCACGATTGCCTCCACCTTACTAACGGAACGGGCTCGTCTCGTATCTCAGCCGTCCGCCCCGCCACGGCTAGGGTGGGCGAATGGACATCGGATTCGGCGCCCCTGTGTCGGGCGCGTGGGCTACACCGCAGAATCTAGCGGCCTTCGCCGCCGCTGCAGAAGATGCCGGGTACCAGTCGCTGTGGAGCTTCCAGCGCCTGCTCGTACCGGCAGGCTCAGCGATGGACCCCGTCTACCAGAGCGTGCTGGACCCGATGGCAGTGCTGTCGTTCGCCGCCGCCGTCACCAGCCGGATCCGGCTCGGCGTCGCGATCGTCAACCTGCCGTTCGTCTCGCCCGGCTACCTGGCCAAGCAGGCCGCGTCGCTGGATGTGCTGTCCGGCGGACGGCACGACCTTGGCCTTGGCATCGGCTGGATGCCGGAGGAGTTCGCGCTGACCGGCGCGGACATGTCACGCCGCGGCGACCGCGCGGCCGAGTACGTGCGAACGCTGCGCACGCTCTGGGCGGGGACCGTGCCGGCCGCGATCGGCGGGGCGTACTACGAGGTGCCCGCTGGCACGCAGCTGCCGAGGCCGGTGCAACCCGGCGGTCCGCCCGTCCTGCTCGGCGGCATGGCCCGGCCAGCGCTGCAGCGGGTCGGCAGGATCGCCGACGGCTGGATCACCTCAAGCCGGACCGACCTGTCGAAGATTGAGACGCTCATCGGGGTGGTGCGCGAGTCCGCCGAGGCCGCCGGGCGCGACCCGGGTGCGCTGCGCTACATCTGCCGCGGCGTGGTGCGCGCCGGTGATCCGGTGACCGGGCCGGACGGGCAGCGGCTCTTGCTGTCCGGGAACTACGAGCAGATCCGCGCAGACACCAGGTGGCTCGGCGAGCACGGCGTGACCGAGGTGTTCTACGACCTCAACTGGGACCCGCTCGTCGGATCGCCGGACGTCGCAGTCGCCGCGGCCACCGAGCGAGCGCAGGAGATCCTGCACGCGCTGGCCCCGTAGCGGCGAGGCGCTGCTGGAGCAGCCTTCAGAGCTGAGGGCCGCCTTCGCGACCTTCAGCGCCGGCGGCGCAGCGCGGGATCGGTCAGCTCGGGCGGCACGTAGCTCGCGTCGGCCTGGTTGAGGTTGACGCCCGGCGCCACGATCTCGTCAATCCGATCGAGCAGATCGGCCGGCAGTACTTCGGGCACGCCGAGCTGGCTGTCGAGGTGCTCCATGGTGCGCGGGCCGAGGATGGCCGATGTCACCGCCGGGTGACTGACGACGAAGCCGAGCGCCAGGTGGATCAGGGACATGCCCGCCTCTGCGGCCAGCTTCGCGAGCTTGTCAGCCGCGGCCAGCTTCGCCTGGTTCCCTGGCAGGCTCATGTCGAACCGCTGCGGCAGCCGCTGCGAACGGCGACTGGCCGGCAGGTTGGCATCGAGCCGGTACTGGCCGGTCAGCCAGCCGCTGGCGAGCGGGCCCCAGGTGATCACGCCCATCTGATGCCGCTGACACGTCGGCAGCACCGCCGCCTCCACGCCGCGCACCAGGATCGAATAGGGCGGCTGCTCGCACACGAACCGCTCCCGGCCGCGGCGCTGCGCGGTCCACTGTGCCTGGACGATCTGCTCGGCGGGAAAGGTGGACGACCCCGCGTACAAGATCTTGCCGGCCCGGATCAGGTCGGTCAGCGCGGCGAGCGTCTCGTCGATGTCCGTGTCCGGGTCTGGCCGGTGGATCTGGTACAGGTCGATGTAGTCGGTGCCGAGCCTGCGGAGGCTGGCCTCGCACTCCCGGACCAGCCAGCGGCGTGAG
Organism: Streptosporangiaceae bacterium; assembly: GCA_035631375.1. Taxonomy (GTDB): domain Bacteria; phylum Actinomycetota; class Actinomycetes; order Streptosporangiales; family Streptosporangiaceae; genus JAJYUU01. The sequence continues at coordinate 45,576 of DASQIW010000131.1, read as the reverse complement.
TTGCCGCGCTGGTTGACGTCCTTGCCCATGACGCCGTGCGCCTTGGTGGCGAGCACGATATTCGCGCGGCGACCGCCGGCGAGAGCCTTGCCGACGATCACCTCCGATTCGCCCTCTGAGTACACGTCGGCGGTGTCGACGAAGTTGATGCCGCTGTCGAGCGCCCTGTGGATGATCGCGACGCTCTCGTCGTGGTCCGGGTTGCCCCAGGTGCTGCCGAACATCATCGCGCCGAGGCAGAACGGAGTGACGCGGACGCCGGTGGAGCCGAGTACGCGAGTGGTCATAACCGCAACCCTATGGGTCCGCCGCTCAGGAACTGCGGTCCCGGCGACGGTAGGTCATCCAGTCCTGCTTGCCGCCTTGCAGGCCCGGACCGCCCCGCTCAAGAGCCTTCACGTCGACCCGATTGTGCAGCGCTTCCTCGGTCGAGGCACTGACTCTCCAGCCGCGTCGCTTAGCGCGATAGTCGTACAGGGCAGCCAGGGCGATCCCGGCGACAATGACGCCTCCGACAACCATGATGAATAGCACATCTACCACCTTAACCGAATAAGGCATTGGGCTGAGCTGAGCGTGTGCGCCATTCAGGCTCCCGGCGACGGCAGCATGCCCAGCTCGATGGCCCTGGTGACAGCCGCGGTCCGGTCCGACACGCCGAGCTTGCTGAACGCCCGCAGCAGGTGCGTTTTGACCGTGGCCTCGCTGATGAACAGGGCCCGGCCGATGTCCGCGTTGGTGTCGCCGCGCGCCACGAGGGAGAGAACCTCCGTCTCCCGGCCAGATAGCGGCTCGACAGCAGGCCGTCGCAGGTGCGACACGAGCCGACCGGCCACTGAGGGACCGAGCACCGTCTCGCCGCGCGCGGCCGCGCGGATCGCGGCCACCAGCTCGGGAAGCGGCGTGTCCTTGAGCAGATAGCCGGTGGCCCCGGCTTCTACCGCGCGGACAATGTCGGCGTCACTCTCGTAGGTGGTCAGCACGATGACGCGGGTTGCCGGGATGGCGGCGACGATGCCCGCTGTCGCTCGTACCCCGTCACCACCCGGCATCCGCAGGTCCATGAGCACGACGTCCGGCTGGTGCCGGATCGTCATCACGACCGCCTCGTCCCCCGACGCTGCCTCGGCCACTACTGCGATCCCGGCTTCTGCCGCGAGCATGCCACGAAGACCCTCGCGCACGACCGGATGGTCATCGGCGATCAGAACGCTGAGCAGCGGGCTGGCCGGGTCGGCTTTCATGCGGGGACCTCAGCCCGCACCGACGTGCCCTTCCCCGGAACGCTCTCGACCGTCACGCTGCCGCCTGCCTCGGCCACCCTGGCGCGCATGCCGCGCAGACCGTAGCCGCCGCCCGCCGCCGCCGGATCGAAGCCGACGCCGTCGTCGGTGACGTCCAGCCGCACTTGGTCGCCGACGTAGCAGAGCCGCACCATGACCTGGGCGGCGGCGGCGTGCTTGCGCACGTTCGCGAGCGCCTCCTGGCCGGTGCGCAGCAGCACCACCTCGGTCGCGGCGGGCAGCGACCGCTCCGGGCCGGAGGCGTCGAAGCTGGCCCTGATTCCCAGCTCCGCGGCTGACCGCTCGGTCAGCCGGCGCAGCGCTTCGGTCAGCGTGCCCCCCTGGAGTTGCGCCGGGGCGAGGCCCGTAACCAGAGTGCGCGCTTCGGCCAGGTTCTCCCTGGCGGTCTGCGCCGCGAGCGCGAGCTGGTCGCGCACCGTGGCCGGCGCGTGATCAAGCTGCGCTTCTGCCGCCTGGATCAGCATGAGGATGCTGGAGAAGCCCTGCGCCAGCGTGTCGTGGATCTCCCCGGCCAGCCGCTGCCGCTCAGCGAGCGCGCCCGCCTGCATGCTGACCTCGGCCAGCTCTGCCCTGGTCGCCTCGAGCTGCGCGATGAGGCCGGCTCGTTCCAGGCTCTGCGTGACGATGTCCGAGACGTACCTGCCATAGATCAGTGAGAACGCGATGATCGCGATAGCCAGCGCTGCCGCGGTGATGGCCCCTTGCGGGCTGCGGCCGTGGTACGCGACCGACGACGCCGCGATGACGGTCATGGTGATCACCGGGATCAGTGCGCGTCGCGACGGCAGCACGTGGTAGCACTGCGGCAGAATCGCGATGGCCATGAACCAGGCATTCGGTGTCTGCACGTCCGCGACCGCAAAGAGCAGCACGATGCCGGTCATGTACGCCACAGCACGCCGCGTGATCGTGCCTGAATGTGACCGCATGTGCGGGCGGCCAACCAGCAGGTACAAGGGCGCCATTGCCGCCACGGCCACGGTGGCCACCACCCGGCCAGCGTTCGGGGCTGCAGTCGCGGCGGTCACCTGCAAGCCGACGAGCCAGACGATCCCGTACAGCACGTCCCAGCGCCGCATGCCGGTGTCCCAGGCATGGCTGGTGGCACCGGGTTCCGGCACGGTCAGCCGTCCTGGTTCTTCTGCCAGCGGAACGTCCTCAGGCACAGCACCAATCCTGCCGCCACCCAGACGAGCAGCACCAGCGCCGTTTCGCCGTGCTGCCAGGAATGAGCTGGCTCGAGAACAGCGGCGCGGGCCGGAAGGAACGCGGACCGAAGGCCCTGGCTCATCCACTTCAGCGGGAACAGGGAGGCGACCTGCTGCAGCCACCGCGGCACGTTGGTGAACGGCACGTAGACACCGGAAATGAACTGCAGGACGATGAACGGCAGCCCGATCACCGGGAACGAGTTCGTCGCGGACCTCGACAGGCTGCTGATCGCGATGCCGATCAGCGAGCAGGCCACGGTTCCGAGGGTGAAGACCCAGGCGAGGGTCCACCACTGGGCCGCGCTGTCTGGCAGGCGCAACTTGTAGAACGCCATCCCGACCGCGACCAGCACCAGCACCTCGGCGACCGTGCAGACGAATACCAGCACGATCTTGCCGATGAAGTAGGCGGCGGGCGACATCGGCGTGCCCCGCAGCCGCTTCAGCACGCCGCGCTCGCGCTCAGCCGCGATGCTCAGTCCCAGATTCTGGAAGCTGGTGGACCCGATACCGCCGGCGATCATGCCTGCCGTGAAGAGCTGGCCAACCGAGACGCCGTAGCTCAGCTTCTCGTGACCGAAGATAGAGCCGAGCAGGACCAGCAGCACAGCAGGCAGCGCGAAGACGAAGACCACAGTCTGCCGCTCCCGGAAGAACGCGGCGACCTCGAGCCGTCCCCGGGCCAGCCCGGTTCGCCACGCGCCCGGCAGCCGCGGCTCTCTCGTAGCCGGGCTGATCTCCTGCGAAAGAGAACTTGTTGTCATCGGCTTGCCCCGATCAGCTGCAGGTACACATCTTCAAGGCTCGGCCGGGTGACGGTCAGGCCGGGCAGATCGCCGTACTCGGCCGCCAGCTCGACGACCACTCTGGTGGGCTCGGTCGTGCTCACGGCGCGCCGTCCGCCCGGCGTGTCCCAGCTGACCTGCGCGTCTGATGCGGCCCGGCCGCCCAGGGTGGCTGGCTCGCCGAGCGCCACCAGCTGCCCGGCCGCGAGAACAGCGACCCGGTGGGCGAGCGCCTCGGCCTCTTCCAGGTAGTGCGTCGTCAGCAGGATCGTCGTTCCGTCGTCGGCGAGTCGCCGGATCAGGTCCCAGAATTGCCGTCGTGCCTCGGGGTCGAATCCTGTGGTCGGCTCGTCGAGGAACAGGACCTCGGGCCGGCCCACTATTCCCAGCGCGACGTCGAGCCTGCGCTGCTGGCCCCCGGACAGCTGATGAGCCCGACGGCCTTCCAGGCCTGTGAGGCCGACCAGTTCGATCACCTCGCCGGGATCCCTCGGCCGCGGGTAGTAGCTGGCGAACTGGCCGACCATCTCTGCCACGGTCAGCTCGGGCTCGGTGGTTAGCTGCAAGACGACGCCAATCCTCGCTCGCCAGCGCCTGTTGCGGCCCGCGTCGGCCGGATCCTCGCCCAGCACCGTCGCCGTGCCACCGTCCCGGCGCCGATAGCCCTCGAGAATCTCGACAGTCGTCGTCTTGCCTGCCCCGTTGGGGCCGAGTAGCGCGAACACCTCGCCGCGACGTACGGCCAGGTCGACGCCGTCGATCGCCGTGGTATGCCCGTAGCTCTTGCGCAGTCCGCGCACCTGAATAACTGTGTCGTCGGTCATGACATCCAGGCTGCGGGCCGCGTGCGTGCGGCGCAGCGACCGGACGACGGCACCTGCTGTCCACCATCCGGTGGACACGCGCTTGACTTCGCAGGACCCATCCGCCTCATGGGAGCGGGCGAAAGGCAGGTGCGCTGATACGCGCGTGCGCCCCACTCAGCCGGCGGCTATCCTTACGGCCATGACCACGCAGATGCCCAGTATCCCGGCCAGGCCCTCGCTGGATGGCCTCGAGGACAAGTGGACGCAGCGGTGGGCTAAGGAGCGTGTAGTACAGGTTTGACCGCTCCCGGGGCCGCGGCGACGTCTACTCGATCGACACGCCCCCGCTGACTGCCAGCGGCTCCCTGCATCTCGGACACGCCTTCTCGTACAGCCAGACCGACGTCGTCGCGCGTTTCTGGCGCATGCGCGGCAAGGAGGTCTTCTACCCGGTCGGCTGGGACGACAACGGTCTGGCTACCGAGCGCCGCGTGCAGAACTACTACGGCGTGCGGTGCGATCCCGCGCTGCCCTACCAGCCTGGGCTCACGCCGCCGGCCAGCATCGACGGCAGGGCCCTGACCCCGGCCGAGCAGGTGCCGGTCAGCCGGCGCAATTTCGTCGAGCTGTGCCGCGAGCTCACCGAGCGCGACGAGCGCTCCTTCGCGCAGGCGTGGCAGCGTCTCGGCCTGTCGGTCGACTGGGAGATGAGCTACCGGACCATCGAGGAGCGTGCGCAGGCGATCGCCCAGCTGGCGTTCCTGCGCAACATCGAGCGTGGCGAGGCCTACCGAGCCGACGCGCCCGCGCTGTGGGACGTCACCTTCCGCACCGCGGTGGCCCAGGCCGAGATCGAGGATCGCGAGATCGGTGGCACGTTCATCCGGATGGCGTTCGGGCTGACCAGCCGCGGCGGCGCCGGCGAGGCCGTCGTCGCGACGACCCGGCCCGAACTCCTGCCGGCCTGCGTGGCCCTGGTCGCCCACCCCGACGACGCGCGCTATGCCGCGCTAGCCGGCACGACAGCGGTGACGCCCGTGTTCGGCGTGCAGGTGCCGATCCTGACCCACCGGCTGGCCGACCCGGCAAAGGGCACGGGGCTGGTCATGGTGTGCACGTTCGGCGATATCGCTGACGTGACCTGGTGGCGAGACCTTCAGCTCGGAACGAGGCCGATCATCAGCGCGGACGGCTCGCTGGTGCCCGCCGCGCCGGAGTGGATCACCAGCCAGGACGGGATGGCAGCCTACGAGCAGCTGGCCGGCCAGCCGGCTCGGGCGGCCAGGAAGAGGGCAACCGAGCTGCTCCGTGAGGCCGGTGCGCTGCGCGGCGAGCCCGAATCGGTCCGGCACGCGGTGAAGTTCTACGAGTACGGGCAGGCGCCGCTGGAGATCATCCCGACCCGGCAGTGGTACATCCGCAACGGCAGCCGGTCCCCCGAGCTGGCGAGCCTCCTCCTCGAACGCGGGCGCGAGCTTCAGTGGCACCCCGCGCATATGCGCTCCCGGTACGAGCACTGGGTCGAGGGGCTCACCGGCGACTGGCTGCTCAGCCGGCAGCGCTACAACGGCGTGCCCATCCCCGTGTGGTATCCGCTGGATCAGGCCGGCCAGCCCGACGAGGGCAGCCCGATCGTGCCCGCCATCGCCGACCTGCCGGTCGACCCGGCGACCGACGCGCCGCCCGGCTACCGCCCCGAGCAGCGCGGCCAGCCCGGCGGCTTCGCCGCCGACCCGGATGTGATGGACACGTGGGCGACCTCCTCGCTGACCCCGCAGCTCGCCGGCGGATGGCCAGGCGACGATGACCTGATGCGGCGCGTGTTCCCCATGGACCTGCGGCCGCAGGCCCACGAGATCATCAGGACCTGGCTGTTCTACACGATGCTCCGCGCGCAGGATGAGGCCGGCGTGCTGCCGTGGCGGCATGCGGCCATCTCCGGCTGGATCCTCGACCCGGACCGGAAGAAGATGTCCAAGTCCAAGGGCAACGCCGTGACCCCCATGGACCTGCTGCGCGAGCACGGGAGCGACGCGGTTCGCTACTGGGCTGCGAGCGCGCGGCTCGGCGTCGACACCGCGTTCGACATCGGGCAGATCAAGGTCGGCCGCCGCCTGGCTATCAAGATCCTCAACGCCGCTCGGTTCGTGCTGGGGCTGGGTCTGCAGCCGCCGATGGGTGCCGATCTAGTGGGGTCAGAGCACCACCAGATCGGCACCCATGACAGCGACATCGCCGAGCCCATAGACCTGGCTTTGCTCCGCCGGCTCGCCGGCGTTGTCGAGCGCTGCACGACGGCGCTGGAGGGCTACGACCACGCGTCCGCCCTCGACCAGGCCGAGCGGTTCTTCTGGTTCTTCTGCGACGACTACCTCGAGTTGGTGAAGGCGCGCGCCTACGGTGAGTTCGGCGACGCCGCGGCTGCCTCGGCACAAGCGGCGCTGCGCCTTGGCCTGTCGGTCCTGCTGCGGCTATTCGCGCCGGTCCTGCCGTTCGTGACCGAGGAGGTGTGGTCGTGGTGGCAGGACGGCTCAATCCACCGGTCGCCCTGGCCCGACGCGCCGGAGTTGCGCAGCCTGGCGGGTGCCGGCGACGACGTGGTGCTCAGCGCGGCGTCGACCGCGATCGCGGCAATCAGGAAGGCGAAATCTGCGGCCGGCCTCCCGATGCGTGAGACCGTCGCCGCACTGGTCGTCACCGCCGGTCAGTCAGATCGTGCCGCCCTCGCCGCAGCCAGCGGTGACGTTCGGTCCGCGGGCAAGGTCGCTGATCTCCGGCTGCAGCCAGCGCCCGACGCCGCCCGGCCCCGCTACGAGGTCGAATTGTCGTAGCGCGGCTGTGTCGCGCCGCGTACGGTGCCTGCATGCCATCCATCATCAAGACAGTGAGCTTCGACTGCGCCGATGCGTTAGCGCTGGCCCGGTTCTGGGCCGCGGTCCTCGGCACCGACGTGGACGAGGAAGCGACGAGCGACCGCGCCTACGTCGAGGCGGCGGGCTGGGGCGGCCCGAACATGTGGTTCATCCGGGTCCCTGAGCCGCCACGCGCGGCGAAGAACCGGATGCACTTCGACCTGCGGTCGCCGCGGACCATGCACGCGGAGGTCGAACGGCTGACGGCCCTGGGCGCCACCGTGGCCGCGCGGTTCAACAGCCATACGACGCTGCATGATCCCGAGGGCAATGTTTTCTGCGTGGAGCTCGGCCCCGAAGACGACGCGACCGGCTAGCGACGCCTGGCGGGCTGCCGGGTAGTCTCGCCAGCATGGACAAGGTGCAGCTGTCAGAAGACGAGTGGCGGGCCAGGCTGTCGCCCGAGGAGTACCACGTACTGCGCGAAGCGGGCACCGAGGCCCCATTCACCGGCGAGTACACCGACACCGAGACCAAGGGCGTCTACCGCTGCCGGGCCTGCGGTGCCGAGCTCTTCTCCTCGAGCACAAAGTTCCACTCAGGCTGTGGCTGGCCAAGCTTCTACCAGCCCACTGAGGACGACGCGGTGATCCTGCTGGAGGACCGCTCGCTGGGCCGGGCTCGGACCGAGGTCCGGTGCGCGGCCTGCAACGGCCATCTCGGGCACGTCTTCGAGGGTGAGGGCTACAACGTGCCCACCGACCAGCGCTGGTGCATCAACTCGGTGTCGCTGACCCTCGAGGAGGAGTGAGCACCTCCCGCCCCGATGCACTGCGGCTGATCAGGCTCCATGAGCTATCCGGCGCCACCGCGCAGACCAGCGGCATGATCAGGTCGGCCGCGATTTCCGGCGAGCTGACCGGCGCGACGTCGTTGTGGATGGGGCGCACCGAGCTGCCGCCGGGCGTGAATTCCGGCGATCATCACCACGGCAAGTCCGAGACGGGGATCTACGTGGTCGCGGGTACGCCGGTGTTCGTCTTCAGGGACCCCGTCACCGGGGCCGACACCCGGCTCGAGGCGAAGCCGGGCGATTACGTATGGGTGCCGCCATGGGTACCGCACCGGGAGGAAAACCCTTCACCGGACGAGACCGCCGTGATCGTGCTGGCCCGGTCTACGCAAGAGGCGATCGTCGTCAACGTGGACTCCCTCTAGCGAGAATCGATTTCGGGGCTGCTGCCCGCGCTGCTGAGCGGCATGTGATGGAGATCGCGCCTCCGAGCCGGACGAAATCCTCACAGGCGCTGCTTGTACCAGGCAGGAGGCGAATCACGTGAGCGGCAGCCTGACTACCCTGATCGTTCTCGTCACCCTGATTCACGTCGCCGCATTCGCGGTCATGATCGTGATCCGGGTCCGGCGGAACGAGGTCGAGGGCACCAAGGGCTCGAGCGTGCTGATCACGCCCTGTGTTGTATGCGGCGAGCCAGCCACCCGCCGCAGCTACGACGGGCTCGACCCGAGGGAGCAGCGCGATCCGCACACCGGCCGGTCCTACTCCACCGACACGGCGCACTACCAGCCGCTGTGTGCGGCGCACTGACCGGGCGTTTAACTGCCGAACCGCGCGCTTCGCACGGCGCGGCTATGGTCGGCGCTGCAGGCAGTCCGGTCCAAGCTCCGACAGGGTGGCCAGTCCGGCGAGCCGCATGGTCAGCTCGAAGTCGTTGCGCAGCGCGCGCAGCACGTGCCGGACGCCCGCCTCCCCGCCGAGCGCGAGCCCATACACATATGGGCGGCCGACCAGGACCGCCTGCGCCCCGAGCGCCAGTGCCTTGATCATGTCGGCGCCGCCGCGGATTCCGCTGTCGAACAGCACGGCCAGCTTGGAGCCGACCGCCTGGACGATGGCCGGCAGCGCGTCCAGGGCGGCCACGGCCCCGTCCACCTGACGCCCGCCGTGGTTGGACACGACGATGCCCGCCACGCCCGCCTGGTTGGCGCGCTGGGCGTCACCGACGGACAGGATCCCCTTGAGCACGATCGGCCCGTGCCAGTGTTCTTGAAGGAAAGGGATGTCCTCCCAGGTCAGGGACAGATCCCCGAACATCTGGGTATAGCGCAGGATGGCCGTCTGCCGGTCGTCGTCGACGGAGGTCAGCTGGCCGGCCTGAAACTCCGGGTCGGACAGGTAGTTCTGGATCCCGATGCCCTCGAGGAACGGCAGGTAGCCGTGGTCCAGGTCACGAGGCCGCCAGGCGAGCGCACGGGTGTCCAGCGTGACTACGAGGACGCGATAGCCGGCCGCCTCGGCCCGGCCTAGCATGCTCGCCGCCACCGCCCGGTCCTTGGGCCAGTACAGCTGGTACCAGCGCTGCCCGGCTCCGTTCGCCACGGCGACGTCCTCCAGGGAGGCCGAAGCCGCGGTGCTGAGGATCATCGGCACGCCAGCGGCGGCGGCGGCTCTGGCCACCGCACGCTCGCCCTCGGCATGCGCGATTTGCAGCACGCCGATCGGGGCGAGCAGGAAAGGTACGTTCAGGTCGGTGCCGAGCAGCCGGGCGGAGTAGGACGGCGTGCTGACGTCGGTCAGCATCCTGGGCACGATCCGCCAGCGGCTGAAGGCCAGCAGGTTCTCCCTCGCCGTGTCGCCCGACCCTGCGGCCCCTGCGACGTAGCCGAATGCGCGCGGCTCCATGACCGCCCGGGCCGACTCCTCGAGCTGGTGCAGGTCGGACGGCAGGTCCGGCACCACGCCGGTGAGCCCAGTGAGGTAGATCTCGTCCTGGTAGCTCTCGAGCTGCTGGCCCACTTCCACCGTCCTGGTCGTGGCGGCCCCCACCTGCGCGGCCGTGCGTCATCATGCTGTCACGGCAGCCCTCAGCGGGCGCGGCCGCCCGAGGCTAGCCAAGGGCGTCCAGCAGCCAGTCGCACCAGGCAATCGCATGGCGCTCGAACGACAGGCCGCGACGCAGCGTCGCGTAGTCGAAGAAACGCGGAGTCGCGGGGTCAAGCGGCCCATCCTGCTCGATCTCCGCGGCGATCTGCTCGTACCGGGCCAGCAGCTCGCGGTGGCTGTCGCGCAGCCCGGAGATCATCTCGCGAGCGCCGGCCGGATCAGCGAGCCAGAGTGAGTAGGTCTTCAGCAACTCCTCGCTACGCGACTCCTCGAGCTCGGCCGGCCGTACCACCCAGGCGGCGAGAGCGCGGCGTCCAGCTGCGCTGACCGTATACCGCTTCGTGTCGCGCGGGCCGGGACCCGGCACGACGCGGCTGTGGACGAGGGACTCTCCCTCCAGCCGGGCCAGCTCGGGGTAGATCTGGCTATGGCTCGCACTCCAGAAGTACCCGACAGGAACGCGCAGTGCCTGAGCGAGCTCATATCCGGTCCGGGGCTTGCGAGCCAGCAAACCCAGCAACGCATATCCCAGCGTGGACGGCATTGCGCTATGGTAGCGACTATGTCGGGTTCGACATATAGCGGCATGGTGCAGGGCGGCGGGACCTACCGCAGCGGGCCACCTGCCACCGGGACGCGGGCCGCCGTCGCGCGCCGCCTAGTCCCGGTGCTCCTGGTCTGCCTCCTTGTGGCGTGCTCGGGGGCCGGTGCTGGTCGCGGCGATGGGCATGGCGCCGCGCCCGGCACCGCTGCAGCTGCCCACACCCCACGGCGCGCCGCGGTCCCGGCTCCGCTCGCGAGAGCCGGGTGGAAATGCCTCGCCTCTGCGCGCCCGGTCCTCGCTACCGTCCCGGCGGCACTGCCGGTCGCGATCCTCGGCTCTAGTCAGCGCGCGGTAGTCCTCTCCGACGAGAGCGACGAGAACGCGTGCTCATGGCTGTCGCTGGCCACGACGCTCGCAGCCCGCGGCTACCGGGTAATCCTCTACGACTACACCGGCGATCCGCGGACGAACCTGACCTCGATCGTCGCCTATGTGCGCGGAACGGGAGCGCGCACGATCGCCCTGGTCGGGGCGTCAGAGGGCGCCAAAACCTCCATCGTGGTCGCGGCCGGGCTGAGCCCGCCGCCGGACGCTGTCGTGAGCTTGTCTGCCGAGGAGGTGCTGCAGGGGACGCTCGTGGCGCCGTACGCAGGGAAGCTGCGATCGGCAACCCTGTTCGTCACCGCACAGGATGATCCGTACGGCGCCGAACCGGCAAGCGCCGCCTACTACCGCTCCGCGCCAGCCGCCACCAAGCAGCTGCTCGTCCGCCCCGGCATCGAGCACGGCACCGAGCTACTGTCCGATCCGGTGGTGCGCGAGGCAGTCATCGACTTTCTGGCCAGTCATGACGGCTGACCGCTACCGCGTGCCGTTTGCGCTCAGTGTCCTGTGCGCTGCGCTGGTCACCGCCTGCGGCGGGTCGGCTCCCGCCGCACAGCCGGCGGCACACCCGACGTCCTCGCCCGCCGCCTCCGTGACGCCAACGCCGGTAGCCGTCCCCCAGGCCTGCAGCGGCCTGCCAGGCGCGCAGGCGAGGTGGCTGCCGATGGCCGATGGAGGCCGGCTTGAGGCCAACACGGCCGGCTCGGGCCCTGCGGCGGTCGTGTTCCTGCACGAGATCGGCAGAGCCGGGATGTGCGGGTTCGCGGCGTACGCCGCGTGGCTGATCCAGCATTATCAGGTTCAGGTCGTGCTGGTGAATCGCTGCGGCTACGGGGCGTCGGATTGCGCCCGCCCGGCCGACACCTTCGACATCCGGGCTGAGACCGGCCCGGCGGTTTCCTGGGCTCGCGGTAACGGTGCTCGCTCCGTCACCCTCGTGGGCGCCTCGGGTGGCGGCGGCGACGCCATCCAGGCGGCAGCACTGGTCCCCGGCGTCTCCGCCGTGGTCGACCTCTCCGGAGACGTCACTGATACCAACGCCGACAACAACGTGCTCGCGCAGCGAGTGACGATCCCGGCCCTGTTGGTCGTGGCGCCCGACGACCCCTACTGCTCGATTGCGGTGATGCAGTCCATCTATGCGCAGATCCCTGCGCCGGTGAAGCGGCTCGTCGTCGAGAGCCAGCTGCCCGGCGTGCACGGGTGGAATCTGCTGCTCGATGACAATGGCCAGCCCAGGCCGCTGGCGTCGGTCGTCGCCGACTGGGCGGTGCGGCCCGGGGCCTGACAGCGGCTACCGGCTCAGGCCGACTCCGCCGCGCGGCAGAATGCTGCCATGCCGGAGGCCAACGACCGCGCAGCCGCGCTGCTCGACGAGTACGCCGAGCTGACGACGATGACCGGCGGTGACCCGTTCCGCGCCAGGGTGTACACCAGGGCGGCAAAGGCCGTCGCCGCGTATCCGCAGGACGTGTCCGGGTTCCCGGCGGCAGCCCTGCAGCAGATCCCCGGTGTCGGCAAGTCCATCGCGGCCAAGCTCGCTGAGATCGCGGCCAGCGGCAGCTTTGCCGAACTGGAGGACCTGCGCGCCGACATCCCGGCCGGGGTCAGGCAGCTCACCCAGATCCCGGCGCTCGGGCCGAGGCGGGCGCTGCAGCTCTACCGCGAGCTGCAGGTCAGCTCGCCCGCCGAGCTCCGGGTTGCCATCGAGGCGGGCCAGCTCAACGGTCTGCGCGGATTCGGTCCGAAGAGCGCGGACAAGCTGCTCCGGGGCCTGGACCTGCTGGAAACCGCGGGCGGGCGGGTGCTGCTGAACGTGGCCGCGAGGACCGCTGCGGCCGTTATCGACGCGGTCAGCGCAGCGGCCGGGTGCCTGCGAACGGCCCCGGCCGGATCACTGCGCCGCGCGGCTGAGTCCGTCGGCGATGTCGACGTGCTGGCCGCCGCGGCCGACTCCGGGCCCCTGATGGCGGCGCTGACAGCCATGCCGGAGGCAGCCGAGGTCATCGCGTCCGGTCCCACGAAGACGTCCATCAGGACTGCCGCCGGGCTACAGGTCGATCTGCGGGTTGTGCCACTGGACAGCTGGGGGGCGGCGCTCCAGTACTTCACCGGCTCGCAGCAGCACAACGTCCGGATTCGCGAGATGGCGGTGCGACAGCAGCTCAAGCTGTCGGAGTATGGGCTGTTCGACGCCGAGTCCGGCGAGCTCATCGTGTCCCGTACCGAGGAAGAGGTGTACGAGCGCCTCGGCCTGGCGTGGATCCCGCCGATGCTCCGCGAGGACAGCGGTGAGATCGAGGCCGCCCGACTCGGCGCGCTACCCCACCTGGTGACCGACCAGGACATCCGCGGCGACCTGCACAGTCACACAAACCTCACCGACGGCGCCGCCACGCTGGCGGACATGATCGCGGCCGCCCGCGTCCGCGGCTACGAGTACTATGCGATCACCGACCACGCGCCGGACCTCGTCATGCAGCGGATGACGGACGAGAAAATCCTGACCCAGCGCGAGCAGGTGCGCCGGCTCAGCCAGCAGGCCGCCACCACGCTTACCGGCGACCGGCCGCCGATGGCGCTGCTGCACGGCACCGAGCTGAACATCGCCCCTGACGGTAGCGTCGACTGGCCCGCTGACTTTCTGGCCGGGTTCGACCTCTGCGTCGCCTCCGTGCACTCGCACTTCGATCTGCCACGCCGGGAGATGACGAGACGCTTTGTCGCCGCGTGCGAGAATCCGCACGTCAACGTCATCGGGCACCCGCTCACCCGCAAGATCGGCCGCCGGCCGCCGGTCGATGTGGACACCGACGAGCTGTTCCGAGCGTGCGCCAGGACCGGCACCGCGCTGGAGATCAACTCGCACCCCGCGCGGCTCGACCTGCCGTCAGCGTATTTGCGGGCGGCTCGCGACGCCGGCGTGAAGTTCGCGATCGACAGCGACGCGCACGCGGTTGCCGAACTCGACAACATGCAGTACGGCGTGGCCACCGCCCAGCGCGGCTGGCTGACCGCCAACGACGTCATCACCACCTGGCCGCTGGCCCGGCTGACGGGGTTCCTGCGCAAGGGCCGCTAGGGCGGACGCCGCGACCAACAGCGGCGGGCGACAGCCGGCGAGGTCGGCAACGTTCCGCCGACGTACCGTGCCCTGGGAACGTGGTTCGCTCGGGCGAGCCACGCGCCCGCACAGGCGCGACCAGCTACGCGCGCACTGGGATCGCTAACCTCACCCAGGGGATTCGGCCGGACCTCATCTGCGCGTCGTGCGTCTCGCACAGCACCGTCCGGCGGGCGTCCATGGTGATGGTGACCTCCCACGCCGCTGTACCCAGCCGGGTGCACGGCATGTGCCACGAGCTCGTCCTCATGACGTCCGGCGAGACAATCCTGCGGCCGGCCCCGCACATGCCGGTGAAATCGCTGCACCGGTCGCAGAAGCCCAGCCGGGCAGCCTCCCGGTCCCTGATCGGCCCGCCGCACTCCGGGCACTTCCTGCACACCGGCGTTCCCTTGTCATGCCCCCACAGCCGGAGCATCCCGCGTGCGCTCGTGCCAACAGCCATGGATTCCTGCCCCTCATGACACCAAGCGTCCGGGCCGCCGATTTCCCGCGCCGGCCCTTACAGTCAGCCAAGCACGCAACAGCCATGACCGCTACAGTTTCGACACAAGGCGCGACTGTGTGTAACCGAATGGGCGGTTTAACGGCCGCGGCAACTCCGGCGGGCAGCGTCAGGGCAGAGCTGCCACGAGCTCGTCGACTGGCTTGCGGCGCCCGGTGTAGAACGGGATCTCGACGCGGGTGTGCCGGCGGGCTCGCGCCCCGCGCAGGTGCCGCATCAGGTCCACGATCCTGTGCAACTCGTCCGCCTCGAACGCCAGAATCCACTCGTAGTCGTTGAGCGAGAAACACGCCACGGTGTTGGCCCGCACGTCGGGGTACTCGCGGGCCATCAGGCCGTGCTCGGCGAGCAGTTCGCGGCGCTCAGGGTCGTCGAGCAGATACCACTCGTAGGACCGGACGAACGGGTAGACGCTGACGTAATCCTTCGGCTCCTCGCCGGCCAGGAACGCGGGAACGTGACTCTTGTTGAACTCGGCGGGCCGGTGCAGGGCCATGGCCGACCAGACCGGTGCGCTGGCCCGGCCGAGCCTGCTGCGCCGGAACCTGGCGTACGTCTCCTGCAGGTCGTCCGAAGTCGGCGCCACCCACCAGAACATGTAGTCGGCGTCTGCCCGCAGTCCCTGAACGTCGTAGCAACCGCGGGTGACGACTCCCTTGCCGGCCGCCTGCTGGCACAGCTCGGTCACCTCGGCGGCGAGGCCCGCCCGCCCGTTCTTGGCCTGCATAGCGACGGTATCCAGCCCGCCCGGCGCGTCAACCCGGAATACCGACCACATGGTGTACCGGATCAGCTCGTTCAGCTCGCGCGCCTTCGGCCGAGCTGCGCCCGACCCTGTCTCGTCGTTGCCAGCCATGCAGTCATGTCTACCAGAGCGCCATCCACGTTTCTGGCCGTCGGTCGGGCAAGATAATGGCAGGTCCCGAGGCCTTGCCGATCTAATCTGATATCACTATGCTTCAAGTATGCTATCAGAAGAAGAGGTCGAGTTGGAGGTGGGTCCTGTGGCGACCCAGGTTCTTAGCGCGGACGCGGCTCAGCAACCAAGTCAGCCCGTCACCGAGCGTGCCGGCTGGTCCCTGCCCGGCATTCCCATGCTCTTCGCCGGCTTGGTCATCCTTGCCGCGACAGCAGCCTCGTTCTGGCTGGCCACCCGGAACAGTGGCGGCACCCGCACCGGCCTGATCTGGCTGGGCGTCGTACTGGTGACTGCCGGCCCTCTGGTGCTGCGCGGCCTGGTGGCGGTGGTGCCTGGCCAGGCTCGGGTGATCCAGCTGTTTGGCCGGTACCGCGGTACCATCCGTGAGTCCGGTCTGAAGTGGGTGAACCCACTCACCGACCGGATCGAGGTCTCCACTCGGCTTCGCAACCAGGAATCGGCACAGCTCAAGGTCAACGACGCTGACGGCAACCCGATCGAGATCGCAGCGGTCGTGGTCTGGCAGATCCGGGACACCGCGAACGCCACCTACTCGGTCAACAAGTACCAGGACTTCGTCACCATCCAGATCGAGACCGCGGTGCGGCACATCGCCAACAGCTACCCCTATGACAACCGCGGCACCGAGCGGATGTCGCTGCGGGACAACGCGGACGAGATCACCGGCAGGCTGTCGGCCGAACTGGCCGACCGGGTCAGGCCAGCTGGTGTGCAGATCATCGAGTCGCGCCTCACCCGGCTCTCCTATGCCCCAGAGATCGCCCAGGCCATGCTTCGTCAGCAGCAGGCCAGTGCCGTTGTCGGGGCCCGGCAGCGCATCGTGGAAGGCGCTGTCGGCATGGTGAAGCTGGCCCTCGAGCGACTCGAGGACGAGGGCGTCGTCGAGCTGGACGAGGAGCGGAAGGCCGCGATGGTGTCCAACCTGCTTGTCGTCCTGTGCAGCGAGCAGGCTACCCAGCAAGTAGTCAACACGGGCTCGCTCTACCAGTAAGCCACGCAGCGGTGATGAGGAGCGGGCCACGACCGTGAGCGAGCGCAAGGGCATCTTGCTTCGTCTCGACCCGGCTGTGCACGACGCGCTGGCCCGGTGGGCGTCGGACGAGCTTCGGAGCACGAACGCCCAGATCGAGTTCCTGCTACGGCGAGCACTCGCCGACGCCGGGCGGCTGCCGACCAGGACCCGGCCGATGCGTCGGCCGGGCCGGCCGCGGGCCGAATCGTCCAGCCCAGCCGAGTGAGCTCGCTGCCGCCTGGATCAGCCTCTGACCCTCCCGTCCCACTGCCAGTGTGACTGCCGCGGCATCTCGCCGAGGGCGGCGCGGCCGCAGCAATACAGCAGGACTTCGGCGGGCTCGCCGCTCGGAGCGCGCGGGAACAGCCGGGCGATTACCGGTTCGGCAAGCTCGGCCGGCGGTCGCCACGGATCCGCGGGGTTGAGCCCGCGCACCACGTCGAAGGTGTGGATCAGCGTCTCCACGACGCCCATTGCTGCGAATCCCGCAGGGTCAGAGACGCCGTAGTTGTGATGCGCCCGCAGGTCCGGGTCGGCGGACTGGGCGATGCGGTGCAGCAGCTCGGCGTGCGCGCTCAGCGCGGCCAGCAGCCGCGACGGCGAAGCTGAGTCGTCGAGCGCAAGCTCGGTACAGAGGTATCCATCAGGGTTCCCGTAGACGATCTGGCACGCGTAGAAGTAGAGACAATCAACCATGTGCAGGGTGGTCTGCCAGCAGCTCCAGTCCAGTCCGGCAGCTGACGCCTGCTGCCAGTCCAGATCGGTGTAGCCGGCCAGGGCGGCAACAGAGGCGCTGGCAGTGGCTCTTAGGTCGACTATCTCAGCCATCATCAGTCGCCGCCCAGCGCCCAGAAGCCGCAGTGGTGCTCGGTCGAGAAATCGGCCTCTGACACCGGGTTCGGCGGGGTCAGCGACAGCATCTCCTGCTTCGATGAGGTGAACCGAGGCCAGAGAGCCGCACCTGGCGCAGACGGCACCCCGGACGTGGCGAAGCTCGTCCACTCTCGCTGCATGGCCGTCGCCAGCTTTCGCTGCTGGGCCGACAGGATGCCGTGGGCCTGGGCAGGCAGCCCGAAGAAGTACTGCAGCTCGGCCGCGTGCGTCGCCGCATACGCGAAACCCGGCGTTGGGTAGCCACTCGGAGCGTTCTCGTCGCTGAACTCGTACCCGTACGTCTTCGTGTACTTCGACATGTCCTGATCGAGCAGCAGCGTGGGGCAGGCGAAGATCCCGTCCGTGCCGACCGCGCTCATCGCCAGCGCGGGGCTGGGATAATCGCTCACCGGGTACTGCGCGGCGATGATGGCAGCCAGTTGCCGAGAGATGAACAGGGTCGACGCGATCGTCTGCTGGTAATTGGCCGCGGTGACCGGGTGACCCTCGAACGTCGATAGCGCGACGAACAGCCGCCACTCATCGTGGTTGGACCCGTCGATGACTGGTACATGGCTGAAGTTCCCGCTGGCCAGAGCGTTCTTCAGCGGCTGCGTCAGTACGAGGCCGTCGATGTCAGCGCTGGCGCCCGACTGGTTCTGATTCGCGAGGATCTTGGCGACGGGCAGCGCGCGCAGGCACCCGGCAGTGTTGCTCGAGCAGCCGACCTTCGCGGCGAACGCCTTTCCCTGAGTTTCCGCGCTGGCTAGCGATGTCGGGTATTGCGCGTAACCGCCGCTCTCGACGATGGCCCTGGCGAACAGGCCGCGCGCCGCCGGCGAGATCAGCTGGACCAGGACACTCTGGCCGCCTGCCGACTCCCCGAAGATCGTGACGTTGGCCGGATTCCCGCCGAAGGCCCGGATGTTTTGCTGCACCCACCGCAGCGCCGCCTGCTGGTCCATCAGACCGTAGTCACCGGTCGGACCGCCACGCCGGCTTGCCAGAGCGGCATCAGCCAGGAAGCCAAGCGCGCCG
Organism: Streptosporangiaceae bacterium; assembly: GCA_035631375.1. Classification (GTDB taxonomy): domain Bacteria; phylum Actinomycetota; class Actinomycetes; order Streptosporangiales; family Streptosporangiaceae; genus JAJYUU01. Next base: position 27,296 of record DASQIW010000131.1, on the reverse strand, counting down.
AGGCGGTAGTTGATGGTGACGACGATGACCCCGTTCGCAACGAGGGCACTCGGGTCGTAGTCGTCGCTCTCGCCGCCGACATAGCCACCGCCGTGGATCCACACCATGACCGGCAGGTTTTCCCGATCACGAGACGGCCGGAACACATTCAGGTACAAGCAGTTCTCGGACGTGCTCGGCCGCCCGAACACACCGACTGGCTGCGGGCAGTGCGGTGCGAACCCAGTGGCCCGCCGGGTCCGAGTCCAGTGCGCCGGAGGCCGTGGCGGCGCCCATCGCAGCGCGCCAACTGGCGGCGCGGCGTAAGGGATGCCGAGGTATTCGTCGGTGCTGCCGACCTGCTTGCCGCGAACCTGACCGTCGGCTGTGCCGACCTCGAGCCGGGAGTGCGGCGGATGCGGCGACGTCGCGCTCGGCGGGCTGCTGCACCCGCCAGCCGCAGCCACCAGCGCCAGCGCGACGAGAAAGGCGACGCCGAGTGCCGCCCAGCGACTCCGTTGCTGCCGTATCGACATCGCCTGCTCCGTCACAGTTGGACCTTAGATACCCGCATTCTGACAGGCCGGCCTGAGCCTGCGGATTCGCGCAGCTCCCGGCACCGTGCCTTGCCTTAGGCCGGCGGATGCACGCTCATGCGGAGGTGGGCGAGAGCGCTCCCCTAAGCTGACGATGTGCTGCGCCGGGGGATGCTGATCATCGTGCCCGCAGTGTGCGCGCTGGCGCTTGACGCCTGCAGTAGCACTCAGGCGCCGTCTGGTTCGAGCCGTACCGTCTCGGCGGCGAGCCCGGCCGCCAGCGCGTCGCCGTCCGATATCACGCTGGAATTTGCCGGGGACGTCCATTTCACCGGCCGGACCGCGGCGCTGCTGGCCGATCCGGCCACCGCGTTCGGCCCGATCGCCTCGGTACTGCGGTCAGCCGACTTCACGGCGCTGAACCTGGAGACCGCCGTCACCAGCCGGGGCACCCCGCAGCCGAAGACCTACCATTTCCAGACGACGCCTGCCGCGTTCGCGGCCCTTCGTGACGCCGGCGTATCGCTGGTCACACTGGCCAACAATCACGTGCTGGACTACGGGCAGGTCGGACTCGCCGACACCCTCGCCGCAGCACGGGCGGCACGGTTCCCGTATGTGGGGATCGGCGTCAACGCCGACGCCGCGTGGGCGCCCTACGTCACCACGATCAACGGAACGTCCATCGCAGTCATCGGCGTGTCGCAGGTGGCCGAGCTGGCCTCCTCCTGGGTTGCGACGGACACCCGGCCCGGCGAGGCCAACGCGATCGACCTCGCCCGCACGCTCACGGCGGTGCGGGCCGCGAAACGACTCGCACAGGTCGTCATCGTGTTTATGCACTGGGGCACCGAGGGCGAGTCCTGCCCGGACGCGAATCAGCTGGCTCTCGCGCCCCAGCTAGCAGCGGCCGGAGCCGACATCATCATCGGCTCCCACGCGCATGAGCTGCAGGGCTCGGGCTGGCTTGGCCACACGTTCGTGGCCTACGGCATGGGCAACTTTCTCTGGTGGGAGAACTCCTCTAGCACCGCCACCGGAGTGCTGAAGCTGACCCTGCACCCGAGCGCGCCGCTGACCGAGCAGTTCACTCCCGCGGTGGTGTCATCGACCGGCCAGCCGGTCGAGCTGACGGGCGACGCCGCCAGGGCCGCTGCGGCCCATTACGCCAGCCTGCGCGCCTGCGCAGGCCTGACGGCTAGCCCGACCTGACCGGGCACCGTGAAGCTCGCCTCGGGGCGTCACGGGGATGGTGCCGGATTATGCGTGCACCAGGGGACGACGCTCCGCCCACGGTGCGGCTTGCTCGAGCTGTGCCGCAACCCTGATCAGCAGGTCCTCACGGCCGAAGGCCGCGACGAGCTGCACGCCTACTGGCAGGCCGGCCTGAGTCCAGTGCAGCGGCAGGCTGATAGCCGGCTGACCGGTCATGTTGAATTGCGCCGTGTACGGGATGAAGCTGACGATCCGCGGGCCCTCCGACTCGGCTCCGCCGGCCGTGAACCAGCCGAGTTCCGGCGGCGGCGCACCGACGGTGGGCGTGACGAGCAGGTCGTATTCCATCCACCAGTCAGCCATCCGCCTGGCCCAGATCCCCAGCCATGCCCGGCTCTGCAGGTAGGTGACCACCTCCAAGGCCCGGCCGATTTCCCGGTAGACCGCGTTGCGCGGCTCGATCTCCTCGTCCTCGATCGGCCGACCGAGGGCAGTCTCGAACGCACGCATCGATGTCTCGGTATCGGCGGCAATGATGAGCGTGAAGTGGTTGATGAATTCCTCGTCAAACATCGCCTGTGGTCCCGAGGCCTCGACGCCATGGCCGAGCGCCTCCAGCAGCCGTCCCGCGCCCGCCACCGCAGCCCGACAGTCCGGGTGGTCAAGAAAACCCTCGCCATCCGGCCGGTCGAGCAGTCCGATGCGCAGCCGGCCTGGGTCAGCCCCGACCTCCTGGGCCAGCGGACGAGGCCAGATGGGGGCGTAGTACGGCTCGCCGGGCAGACGGGCACTGATGGCATCCAGAACGGCAGCAGCGTCCCGCACTGAGCGAGTCACAGCGCCGTCGATCGTGGCGCCTGCCCAGCCTTCTCCTATCAGCGGCCCCTGGCTCACCCGGCCGCGGGTTGGCTTGAGTCCGACGAGCCCGCACTCGCTCGCGGGGATTCGGATGGAACCGCCGCCATCATTGGCGTGTGCGACAGGCACCATCCCGCTGGCTACCGCCGCGGCCGAGCCGCCGGACGAGCCGCCGGTCGAGTGCCCGGCGTGCCAGGGGTTGCGGGCGGGCGCGAAGCTGCGCGCCTCGGTGGTCACCGTGGTGCCGAGCTCGGGCACGTTCGTCCGGCCCAGGTGGATGAAGCCAGCCGCACGGAACTGCTCAGCAAGGTACGACGTCACCGGCCAGGCCAGGTCGCGCAGCGGCCCGAGACCAAAGGAGGTCGGCTCGGCGGCGACCATGCAGCCAATGTCCTTGAGCAACATCGGCACGCCGCGGAACGGGCCGTCGGGCAAGTCGCCGGCTGCCTCGGTGCGCGCCTGGTCAAATCGGGTCCGCAGCACCGCGTCCAGCTGAGGATTCACCGTCTCAATCCGGGCGATGGCCGCCTCGACGAGGTCCTTCGGAGTCAGCTCGCCCCGGCGAACAAGATCGGCCTGCGCTGTTGCATCGAGCCACGTCGTATCGATCACATCGGTCATGTCCGGGACGGTACCGCCTCATGCCGCCTGACGACAGAGGAAGAACACCCGCACATGCGGAGGCGGGAGGCGCTCTGCGCTGAGCTGGAAGCTCTGACTACTCGTCATCGCCCAGCGGTATCCGATGCGGGAAGCGGTGCAACTCCTGCGGCCAGCCGACGGCGACCGCGATCCGGCCGGCCCAGTACCGCGCCTGGGCATCGTCGGGCACGTCGACGACGGCGAAACCGCCGAGGTGCTCCTTTGTCTCGGCAAACGGTCCGTCGGTGAAGATGGGCGAGCCGCTGCTGGCGTCGACGCTGCACACGACGGTTGAGGCGTCGAGGCCGCCGTCGCTGAAGACGAACACGCCGGCGTCGGTCATCTCCCTGATCACGGACCCAGCGGAGATGGCCTTCTCGCGCAGCTCCTCCAGTGTGTGGTCGGGGACCCATTCGTCGTTGAAAGCGATCAGGTACAGCGCCATGTCACGCTCCCTCTGCTCACCGGCAGCCCGGACGGCAGCCGCTCACCTTCTCTACGAACGCTCTCGCATCGATCGACACCCCGGCCACCAATGTTCCCAACCGCGGCCGGGGCCGATACGTCTGGCGTCAGCCGGTTGAGCTCGCGGCTGACGCCAGCGCAACCGCCTCGATCTCGACGAGCTGGCCCGAGTAGCCCAGCACAGAGACTCCCAGCAGCGTGCTCGGCGGCTCGTGCGGGTCAAACGCACCATGGACCACGTCCCACACCGCAACCAGGTCACGCTGGTCGGCTGACGCCACGTAGACAGTCGTCTTGAGCACGTCGCCCAGGCTGGTCCCAGCCGCGGCCAGCGCCGCAACGAGGTTGGCCACGGCGCGCGCGGCCTGCGCGGCATAGTCGCCCGCGTCGGTGACGACCCCCGTCTCATCGATAGGGCATGCGCCGGCGGTGAATACGAGGCTGCCAGGCAGTGCGACGGACGCGTAGGCGTAGGGCGCACCCGAGTACAGGCCGGGGGCACGGATGAGGTGAGCAGGCATGGGCGGATCCTCCCTGGGGCGCCGAGGGTTGACCTGTTACGTCCAGATGGCGCAGTCAACGCCATCGCTGAACCGCTCGGGTTCGGCGGGCAGCCGCCGGGCGCCGCTGTCGGCCACGCGGCGTGCCGTCCAGGCAACGGCCGCTGCATCGAGCACATCGTCGACGCCCACCCTGAGCCCGGACAGGCCGAGGTCGCCGTCGAGGTCGATGCCCTGCGCCGCAAGCAGCCCACTCCGCCGGACCACACCGGCCCAGGTCGCCTTGCTATCGCGCAGCGGCGCCCCGGCCATGGCCGCGAAGCTGAGCTCCGGATGCGCCTCGACGACGGGGCACGGCAGCATCCCCTTCCGCCAGCGGTCCACTTGCAGGATCTTCCCGCGTAGCCGGTAAGCCTGGCTGGAGACGCCCCGGCCAGTCCGCTCCCGGCTGACTGCAAGGGCCGCCGCGTAGGTGTCGGCCATCAGCGCGGCTCGAACCGGGGTCAGGAATACCGATGCGTAGCGCGGCCCCGCCGCCTTCCTGGCCAGCAGATCCGCCTGTCGCGGCCCGCTGTCGGCCAGCCCGATCGGGATGTCGATAGCGATCGCGTCCAGCGGTCCGCCAGCAGCCGCTAGCGCGACGAGGCCTCCGATCTCGGCGTGCACGACGGCACGGGTGCCCTCGGCAGACAGCACCACGCCGACCCAGCCCGCCGGGCACGCGTCCGCACCCAGCACACCGCCGACCGACATGCAGCCATGGTGTCAGCTCTGGGCGCGGACCGGGCCGATGATCTCGTCGGCCAGCCAGCGAGCGACATTGTCCGGCCCCGGCGGCCGGACGGCGAGGACCACGTGGCCGAACCCGGCTTCGATCACCCGGCCAACCACCTGCCGGACGGCAGCCGGATCGTCGGCACTCACAATCAGCTGCACCGACCGCACGATGCTGGCGGGGTCGCGGCCGACCGCCTCGCAGTGCCGGTCGAGCACAACGCTGCGCTCGGCCAGGAACTCGAGGCTGGCGTGCGGCGGACCGGGCATATTCCAGATGTCGGCGTGCTCGGCCACCAGCCGCAGCAGCCGTGTCCCGGTCCCGCCGACGAGCAACGGCGGCCCGCCGTGCTGCACCGGCTTCGGCTCGTTCATGGTGCCGGTCAGAATGTAGTACCGGCCGGCGAAGTCGAAGGCGTCCTCGGTGAACATGCGCCGGACGATGCTCATCGTCTCCGCCAGCCTGCCGAGTCCCTCTGCGGGAGTGGTCACCGGCAGCCCGCAGGCCAGGTACTCCTGTAAGCCCGGATGCTGGTCGGAGGTACGCGACAACCCGGCAGGCAGAGTGCCGCCAGCGCCCAGTCCGAGGATCAGCCGCCCCGCGGAAATCACATCCAGCGTCGTGGCGATCTTGCCGAGCACGGCCGGCTGCCGAATCTGATTGTTCGTAACCAGCAACCCGAGTCGCAGCCGCCGGGTCTGCGCGGCCAGGGCGGTCAGCAATGTCCAGCCCTCGAAGCAAGGTCCATCCTTCGGCCCGGACAGCGGCAGCATGTGATCCCACAGCCAGGCATGCTCGATCTCCGGTACCGCGTCCGCCTGCTGCCAGGTCCGCAGGATGTCCTGATACGTCGTGTGCATCGGCGACGTCTTGAGGCCGAAGCTGACCCGGGTTGCATCCGCCATGGCGCTACCCCTCTCGATATTTTCATCAGTTGACCTGATCATCAGTATAACTGATTATCAGCGATGGGGTACGGTGACCCCGTGGCGGAAGCGACGACGGACGTGCTCGCCGAACGGCTGGGCTATCTGCTCAAGCACGCGCAGCAGCGCCTCGTGCAGGCGGCCGGGCCGGCGATGGCGCCGTTCGGCATCGACGGCCGCGAGCTGGCAGCGCTGGCAGTCCTGTCGGCCGGAGTCCCGCTGTCCCAGCAGGAAGCCGCTGACCGGCTGCGGGTGGACCGCACGACGATGGTGTCGCTCGTCGATGCGCTCGAGGCGAAGGGCCTGGTCGAGCGGCGGCGCAGCGCACACGACCGGCGCAAGAACATCGTCGAGCTCACGGGGGCCGGCCTGCAGTGCCTGCGCGGGGCCGCCCGGGCCCGCGACGAGGTTGACCGCGAGTTCCTTGCGCCCCTCGGCGACAAACTCGCCCGCGAGTTCGTCCGCGCGCTGCAGATACTTGCGCGCGAGGCCTAGCCGGCCGACAGCGCGGCGATGACCTCGCCGTAGAGCAGCCGCTTGTGCTCGGCCACCGTGCGCCGGTCCTTGGTCGCGAGCCCCGCAGCGATGGTGATCGCAGCGGGCAGCACCTGGTCCGCCGCGGCTGATTCCTGCACGATCCCGGTGGCCGCGGCCTCCAGACCGCCGAAGCGCCTGCCCGTCATCACAGCCTGCTGTACCGCGCGGGTCGGCAGCTTGGCGGTCAGCACGCTGAGAAACTGCGCAGACAGCGGCAGCCCGAGGTCGGCCTCCGGCATGCACCAGAAGCCGCGGTCTTCACGCATGATCGCGACGTCATGCGCGGTGGCGAGCAGCGCGCCGGCCCCGAATGCGTGGCCGTTGACCGCCGCAACCGTGAGGGCGGGGAATCCGAGCACGCGGCCGAGCAGCCGGTAGACCGCGGCCAGGTACTCGGCCGCGCGGTCTGGCGCGGATGCCAGCCAGTCCAGGTCCAGCCCGTTGCTGTAGAACTTCCCGTCCCCGGTCGTGACCAGGGCACGGGGACCGTCAGCCGTCTCGACCTGGTCGAGCGCAGCATTGAGCTGGTCCAGCACGGCCAGGCTGAAGCGGTTCTCGCCGGCGCGCATGCGCAGCACCCAGACCTCACCGTCGCGTTCGAGATCGATCACTACCCTCTCCTACACCGACGTTTCCCGGCTGCCGAGGTAACTGAGCACCTGGTCGGCGGCCAGCCTCGCGGTGGCAATGCACGCCGGGATGCCCACCCCGTCGTAGGCGGCACCGCAGACGGCCAGGCCCGGCAGTGCGGCAACCGCCGCCCTGATCTTGGCCACCCGCTCGAGATGCCCGACGCTGTACTGCGGCAGCCCGCCCCCCCACCGGGTCACCCGGCCGTCGGCCGGCTCGCCCTGCACACCCGTCGCCACGGCGAGGTCGGCCGCGGCCAGCGCGGCCAGCTCGGCGTCGTCGCGCTGCAGTATCGCGTCCTCGCCGAGCCGCCCGACCGAGCACCGGACCAGGTGCAGGCCCGGATCACCGCGCTGCAGGTGCGGCCATTTCACGGTGCTGAACGTGACCGCTTTGACGGCGCGGCCGTCAACCGCAGGCACCAGGAAACCGCTGCCGGTCACCGCGGCCCCGAATGCCGCCACCGGATAGGCCAGCGTGACGATCGCCATGCTGGCATACCGGATCTCGCCGAGCGCGGCGGCGGCCGGCCCTGACACACCCGCCAGCAGTCGGCCGGCCGGGATGGCGGGCACCGCGACGATGACCGCATCGGCGGCCAGCCATTCGGGCGCGTGCGCCGAGCCGATTGTCAGCCGCCAGCCGGTGGCGGTGCGCGCGAGCTCGCGGACCATCGCGCCGGTACGCACGTGCGCGCCCGAGGCGGCGGCCAGCGCTGGCGGCAGGGTCCCGAGCCCTCCCGTCAGCGTGGTAAACACCGGCGGGACCTGCGACCGGCCCGGACTCGCGGCCTCGGGCGGAGCGGGCGGCGGCAGCAGCGAGCCGGCCGCCTCCGCCAGCGCGCGGTGACTGTGCGCGGCCCCGGCCAGAGCCGGCAGTGTCGCCGCGAACGACAGGTCGTCACACCGGCCCGCGTACACACCGCCGAGCAGCGGCTCGACCAGCCGGTCGACCACCTCGGCCCCGAGCCGACCGCCGACCCGGCTCGCCACCGACTCGTCGCCGACGGGGTCGCTCGCGGGCAGGGTGAGGTCCTGCCTCGCTCTCGCGACGCCATCCGCCGACACAATGCCGGTGGCCGCAAGGTCCTCGAAGTCGGCCGGTACGCCCATGAAGTGCCGGCGCGGCAGCGGCCGGATGGCGCCGCGGGTCCAGATCCCGGCCGAGGTCGTGCCCGGCACCTGCAGATCGCCGGATAGCCCGAGGGACTCGATGAGGCCGGTGCCCTCCGGTCGCCGGGCCAGCAGCGCCTCGGCCCCGGCATCGAAGGACACACCCGCCACCTGCGACACGGTGAGCTTGCCGCCCAGGCGCGGCGATCCCTCCAGCACGGTGACGGTCAGGTCGGCGTCCTTGAGCAGGTAGGCCGCGGCCAGGCCGGCGACGCCGCCGCCGACGACCACGACCGAGCGCGGCCGCCGCACCCCGTCTCGCGCGCCCGGGTCGCCAATCCTCGGAACAGTCACGGCTCCGATTATCGCGAGTGCCGAAATTGTTATCGCAGCCGCCGGAACCGTGCACCCGATCGCGGCGTCCGACGTGCATGACCAGCATGGTTAACCCCCGGCGCTGCGCACTCGGCGGCGCCATCCTGCTCGCAGGCTGCCTGCTCCTCACCGCGTGTGCGGGCGGCGGCGCCTCGTCCGCATCTTCCGCTGCGACTGCCGCCCCGGCCGGGCTCGGAGTTCCGCACTCCGCGGCCGGGAAGGCTGCCACAGGCTCGGCCCGCGCTAGCGGGACCGGCCTGACCACGGGCCTCACCCCAGCGAATCAAAGCATCATCTATACGGCCGCCGTCACGATCCGCGCCGGTGACGTCGCCGCCACGGCGAGGCGGATCACGCGCATCGCTCAGGCCGCGGGCGGCTACATCTCGGCCGAGAACGCAGGCTCGGCCAGTCCCGGCGGGACCGGCGAGACGATCGGCATCACGCTCAAGATCCCCGTTCCCTCCTATCCCGCGGTACTCGCCCAGCTGTCCTCGCCTGCGCTCGGCAAGCAGCTCAGCATGAAGCAGCAGGCGAGCGACGTCACGCAGGAGGTCGCGAACGTCAACAGCCTGGTGACGTCGCAGCAGGATGCGATCGCCGCGCTCGAGGGCCTGCTGCGGCACGCCGCCTCGGTGGCCGACCTGCTGCAGGTTCAGCAGCAGATCAGCACCGACGAGACGACTCTCAACTCGCTGCTGGCGCAGCAGCGCGCGCTGAACGGCGAGACCAGCTACGCGACAGTTTCGATGATGCTGGTCAGCCCTCATCACGCTGGTCTGGCAGGCAAGCCGGCTCACCACAGCTTCCTGACCGGGCTGCTCGGCGGCTGGCGCGCGCTGCGGCACGCGGCCGGCTGGGTCGCGACCGCGCTCGGCGCGGCCCTGCCGTTCGTGATCCTCATCGCCGCGCTGGGGGCGGCGGGCTACGCGGGCTGGCGTCGCTACGCGCGCCGCCGTGCGACCGGGCCCCCTGCTGCTGCCTGAGAAGGCTCCGCCTGCCGGTGCGCGCAGGCGGTCAGCTGGTCAGGCTGACCGGGCCGATGCGGTGTGCACGAGCTCGGTCAGCCTGACTAGGACATCTGGGTCCGTCTCCGGCAGCACGCCGTGGCCGAGGTTGAAGATGTGACCCTCGGCCGTGCGGCCGCGATCTAGTACCTGGCGCGTCCGGCGCTCGATGACCTCCCATGGTGCCAGCAGGATGACCGGATCCAGGTTGCCCTGCAGTGCCTTCCCCGGTTCCACCCGACTGACGGCATCATCCAGCGGTACCCGCCAGTCGACGCCCACGACGTCTGCGCCCGCCTCTCCCATCGCACCGAGCAGTTCGCCCGTGCCGACGCCGAAGTGAATCCGGGGCACGCCGGTGTCGGCCAGCGCGGCGAAGATCCGCCGGCTGTAGGGCAGCACGCTCGCGCGATAATCGTCCTGGCTGAGCGCTCCGGCCCAGGAATCGAACAGCTGAATGGCGCTGGCTCCGGCGGCAATCTGCGCCCGGAGGAACCCCACGGTGATGTCGGTGAGCCTGCTCATCAGGTCCGCCCACTGCTGCGGCGCGCCGTACAGGAGCTTCTTGGTCAGCTCGAAGTTCTTCGACGGCCCGCCCTCGACCAGGTAGCAGGCCAGCGTGAAGGGGCCGCCGGCGAAGCCGATGAGGGGCTTGCCGCCCAGCTCGCCGACGAGTGAAGTGACGGACTTGGTCACGTATGGGACGTCCTCCGGCATCAGCGGCCGGAGCTTCGCGATGTCGGCCGCGGTCCGGATCGGATGATCGACCACCGGGCCGACGCCGGTCCTGATGTCGATCCCCATGCCGACCGCGCGCAGCGGGACGATGATGTCGCTGAAGAAGATCGCCGCGTCCACGTCGTACCGCCGGACGGGCTGGAGCGTGATCTCGGTGATGAGATCCGGGTTCGTGAGGGCGTCCAGCATCTTCCGGTCGGTCCGTAGTGCCCGGTACTCGGGCAGGGACCGGCCTGCCTGGCGCATGTACCAGACCGGCGTATACGGCACCTTCTGCCGGCGACACGCAAGAAGGAACGGGGATTCCGGGGGTGTCGGTGTCACCCCAGGATGATCCCACACCACCGGGTCCGGTCCGTCCGTCATGTCGGCAGAGAGGGTGCCGGGCGCTGGCGGGCCTGACGTAGTTCACTGATGTGCCCAGTTGGGTCTCGGACGTGACACGCCGCCCGGGGTCCGGTGCTTGGCGCTGGTGTCGTGTCAGCATCGTTACCGGAGCGGCGCGCTGAGGAGGTTCCGATGCCCGAGATCATCCGGCACTGTCCCGACTGCGGCCGGAGCCGGCTGTTCGCCCAGCATCACGACCTGGCCGGGCGGTGTCCGGACAGTGCCGACCAGTCGTGCCCCGAGTGGTTGTGCGTCGCGTGCGGCGCCACGCTCCTGATCGGCGTCATCCCGGCCGTCCCCGAGCCGCGTCGAGCGGTCGCGACCGGCCGTCGCGACCGCGTGGCCTGACCAACCGAGCGCCCCGTGCCGCCCGCTACGACGTGAAGCCTTCCGAGCAGGTCATGACCAGTCACGCCGGTTCTCCCCGCCACCCCGGTGACACTGCGCGCGGGCGGCCGTCCCCGGGCGAGGCGGATTTCCGCCGCGCCGTCGCCGAACTGGACGCGGAGCTGGCTGCGCAGCGACGGCTCAGGCCCGAGCTGGGCCTCGACGCCGAGGAGCCGCCGAGGCGGCTGGCGCCGCTGGCCCACGCCTTCGCGGCGACGGTGTACCGGGCCGACGGGCCGGGTGTGGCCGGTCCCGCCGGGCCGGACACACCCGCCGAAGCCGATGGCGAGATCGGATGGGGCCGGTTCGTGCTGCTATTTGACGCCGCGGGTCAGCCCGGATGGGATGGGAAGTATCGGATCATCGGCTATGTCCAGGCCGAGCTCGAGCCCGAGCTCGCGGCCGACCCGCTCGTCAACGAGGTTGGCTGGAGCTGGCTGATCGAGGCGCTGGACGGGCACACCACCGGATACAGGAACATCAGCGGAACCGTGACGGCAGTGATGACGCAGGGCTTCGGGAGTAAGCAGGACGAGCCAACGTCCACGGGGTTTGAGCTGCGCGCATCCTGGTCGCCGGTAACGTCGGGCGACTCGGCAGGACTCAGCGGTCACCTGGCTGCATGGTGTGAGGTCGTGTGCACGGCGGCCGGCCTCCCGCCGCTCGCGCCTGGCGTCGCGGCCCTGCGGCCACCTGGACGCCGTTCTCGGCCGGGATGAGTGCCACCGGTCCCCGCGCCAGCCCGGACGTCAGCCCGGACGTCGGCCAGGCGGCGGACGCTCCGGCACTCCCCGCCGAGAGCCACGTCGAGCTGCTGCTAGAGCCGCGTGAGGGCTTGCCGCCGCTCGTGGCAACCGACGCAGACCTCGCCACGGCGACCACCGCTCTGGCCAGCGGGACGGGCCCGGTCGCCGTTGACGCAGAGCGGGCATCAGGCTTCCGGTACGGCCAGCGCGCCTTCCTCGTGCAGTTCCGCCGTGCAGGCGCCGGAACCGTGCTGATCGACCCGGTCGCCTGTCCGGACCTATCGGCGCTCGACGGCGCCCTCGCCGGGACCGAGGCCGTGCTGCACGCCGCGTCCCAGGATCTCGCCTGCCTGGCCGAGCTCGGCTACCGGCCGCGGCAGCTGTTTGACACCGAGGTCGCCGGGCGGCTCCTCGGCTGCCCGCGGGTGGGCCTGGCAGCCATGGTGGAGACGATGCTGGGCCTTGGCCTGGAGAAGTCGCACTCGGCTGCGGACTGGTCCACCAGGCCGCTGCCGGTCGAGTGGCTCCGGTACGCCGCGCTCGATGTCGAAGTCCTCATCGAACTGCGGAATGTGCTCGCCGACCGGCTGACCGCGCAGGGCAAGATCGAGTGGGCACGGCAGGAGTTCGGAGCGCTGCTCACGGCCGAGCCGCACCCGCCGCGTACCGACCCGTGGCGGCGGACCTCCGGCATCCACCGGGTCCGGAACCGGCGCGGACTGGCGGTGGTGCGCGAGCTGTGGCTCGAGCGGGATCGGATTGCTCAGCACCGTGACGTCTCGCCGGGGAAGGTCCTGCAGGACTCCGCGATTATCGAGGCGGCACGGATGATCCCGGGCGAGCCGGCCGAGCTCACGGCGATCCCCGGCTTTACCGCGCGGGCTGCCCGCCGGCACCAGGCCGACTGGCTCCGCGCCGTCGGCCGAGCCCGGGCGCTGCCGGACCGCGCGCTGCCGACCGCGTCCGCGCCGCCCGGCGACGGCCCGCCGCCTGCCCACCGCTGGCCGGAGCGCGACCCGGAGGCGGCAACGCGGCTCACCGCAGCCCGGGCCGTTGTGGCGGCCCTCGCTGACTCCCACCACCTCCCGGCCGAGAACCTGGTGCCACCCGACTGCGTCCGTCGGCTTGCCTGGCAGCCGCCGGCCGAGCTCGGTCCGGCAGCGGTAGGTGCCGACCTGGCCGGCTACGGCGCGCGGCCGTGGCAGGTCGAGCTCACGGCGCTCCCGCTGAGCAAGGCGCTGCTGCGGATCCTGGAAAAGGGATCAGATTGAGTCAGGCTGTCCGGCGCGCGACCCGCAGGTCACAAGGCACCGCAGAGCCCTCCTGGGGCTGCCCGGCGCAAGGCAGCAACCGCCCTGCCACCGGATAGTGCGGGAAAACATTCATGAGCACCTCGCAGTCGCAGCCGCCGCCCAGCTCCTCGAGCCTTCTCAGCAGTCCGGTGGCCAGCGGCGCTCGCACTCCGCGCCACCTGACCGTCCACCGGTGCGAGCCGTCGCACCTGAAGTCCCGAAGCATCCGCAGCAGGAAGCAGCGCAGGCACTCGCGGTCGTCGGGCTCGGTCAGCGCGCCGGCCAGCGCGAGAAGCTCGGCCTCGACAGCATCGGCAATGTCGTCCGTCATCGTCCCCTCCTGCACGTCCAGCCAGGTCTGCCTGCCCGGCTGGGTCCCCGGCGCGCCGCGCGGCCGGACCGCGCCCCCCTCATCCTGTTGTACCGCGGGCCGCTGACAGTCCGGCCGCTTCGCACCACTGCCCGGCGGGCTACGCTTGGCCGGTGCACTGGGCGGGCAGGATCGGCGGGACCGGCCAGATGAGGGGTCGTGCCACGCCCGGCCAGAGCACAGCGCCTTTCTGGCCGGCGGGGCCGAAAACAAGGCGCGGTGCCGCCTGGATCGCGGGCGTTCTCATCGCTATCTCGGTAGGGGTCGCGCTGGGCCTGACGCTGGCAGAGGCAACCGGACGTCAGATCGACTTCGACATCTACCGGATGGGCGCCGGTCACGTCTTCGGTAGCGACCTCTACACCGTGCGGCTGTCCCGCGCCCTCATGGGCGGCAGTCCCGGCATGCGCTTCACCTATCCCCCGTTCGCCGCCCTGCTTTTCGTGCCGTTCAGCTGGCTTCCGGTCAAAGCCGGGCAGATCACCTGGTCGCTGCTGAACCTGGCGGCGCTGTACGCCGTGGCGGTGGTGAGCATCCGGGCGGCGCGCCCGCAATGGTCGCACCGCACCGCCTGCGGCATCGCGGCGCTGGCGCTACTCCCGATACTCCGGCTGGACCCCGCCGCCCTCACGCTCGCCCTTGGTCAGGTCAACATCGTCATCGTGCTCTTGGTCCTGGCCGACCTGACCAGCGTCCTGCGGATAGGCTCCCTGCGCATACCGGCCGGGACAGGGGTCGGCATCGCTGCGGCGGTGAAGCTCACCCCGCTCATCTTCATCCCGTTCCTGCTGCTGACCCGCCAGTTCCGGACGGCCGCCACTGCCCTCGGCACCTTCGTTTTGTGCACGCTCGCAACCGTTGCCGTAGCGCCGCATTCCTCGTGGCTCTACTGGTCGACGGAGATCTTCGACGACCGTCGTTCCGGCAATCTCCGCTACATCAGCGACCAGAACCTCGTGAGCGCGCTGCAGCGGTTCAATGGCGGCCCCGCGGCCCCGCTGCTCGTCGTGGGCCTTGCGGCCGTGTTCGCAGCTGGCGGACTGGCCCTCGCAGCGTGGGCCTACCGCGTGTCATCGCCCTTGCTCGGAATCGTGGTGTGCGCCGTCACCGGGCTGATCATCTCGCCCGTGTCGTGGGTGCATCACTATGTGTGGGTCGTGCCTCTCCTGGCCTGGCTGGCGCTGGCCGCTGACCGGCCGCGGGGCGGCCGGTGCTGGGCGCTCGCCCTCGCAGTGCTGCTCTGGGCGGCCCCCGTTTGGTGGGTGCCTGACCTGCAGACCGGTTACGGCGGCCCGCTCGTCCTGCTAGCCGGCAACTCGTTCTTCCTGGCCATGGTGGCGTTCCTCGTGCTGACCGCCGTGCTGCTCGCGCGCCGGTCCCGGTCACGGCGGCCAGGGGATGACCCGGCGCCAGTGTCAGACCCGGCGAGCAGAATGGCAGCATGACAGGTCTTTCCTGGGCTTCCCTCAGCACCCCAGTCGGCCAGGTGTCGGTGGGGTGCAGCCAGGCGGGCGTGGCGCGCGTTCGCTATGGTCGTCCCGCCGACCCGACCACAGGGGAACGACGTGCAGACCCCCGTAGCGCCGCCGCCCGGTTCGCCGCGGCGGCCAGGGCGGAGCTGGTCGAGTACTTCCGTGGCGAGCGCCAGGCCTTCGACGTGCCTGTCGACTGGGCGGCCGCCGACGGGTCGCGACGCCAGGTGCTGACGGTGCTGGCCGAGACAGTTGGCTACGGCGAGACCATCAGCTACGGGGCGCTTGCCCGCCGCGCGGGGCTGCCGGCCGACTACGGGTCCGCCCGAACCGTGGGTGCGATCATGGCGGCCAACCCGCTCCCGGTCATCGTGCCGTGTCATCGCGTGCTCGCCAGTGACGGTCTCGGCGGCTACAGCGGCGGCGAGGGCGTCGAGGTAAAGCGGTGGCTGCTCATCCTGGAAGGCTCCCACCCGCCGACGCTCGGCTGGGACGCGCGCGGGCTCGCGGGTCAGGCGTCGCGCTCCGGGTAATAGCGCTCGACGGCCGCCAGCCTGCCGTCGGCCCGGTGCAGCACCAGGAACTCGCCCTTGCGGAGCGGCTTGCCCGGTGGCGGCGCGGCGCCGAGCTCGGCGCACGCCGCGGCCACCAGGACCGGGAGGTTCTCCCGGTGGGCGCAGATGATGACGGGCGCGTTCTCCGCGGCAAGGGCCCCTGCTGTCTTCTCGGCATCCGGTCCGCCACCAACCCGGCCATGGGTGATGTCGAACGCCGGCTCGACCTCCACCCCGCGGCCGGCGGCGTACGGGCGCACGGTGGCGACGCATCGCTCTGCGGGCGCGCTGATCACGCGGAGGATGCCGAACGATCGGAGCAGCCCCGCCAGGGCGCGGGCGTCCCGCTCCCCCTCGGCGTCCAGCGGCCTGGCGGAGTCGGCGCCAGGCCAGGCCTCCCTACTGCCTGCCGACGCGTGCCTGAGCAGGATCAGCGGCGACGTCACCCACGGCCGGGCCAGGAATTTCGCGATCGTCCCGGCATCCCGACGGTAGGTGGTACGGGTGCCGACAGCGGCGTCGGCCGGCACCCATGCGACCTCGTCGACCTCCTGGTTCGGCACGAACTCCCCGCCTACGCTGGGTGCCTCGGCCACCCAGTAGTCGACTCGCTTCGGCACGCCATTGACCAGGTAGCGAACGGGCCTGAGCCTGCGGCCAAGGGTAACTGCCAGTCCGGTTTCCTCCGCGACCTCGCGGACCGCGGCCGCCAGCACGTGCTCGCCGGGTTCGAGCTTGCCCTTGGGCAGCGTCCAGTCGTCGTACTTCGGCCGGTGCACCAACAGCACCTGCGCGCCACGGCCTGACGGCCGCCACACCACGGCTCCTGCCGCGCGGATCTCTTCGGCCACGTTGTCAGGCTTCGGTAGGACGACCGCGCCGCGCTCGGATCAGCAGGTCCTGGATGTCGGCAAGCCGCCCCCCGGAGTCGTCGAACAGATGCCGCGTCCAGGTGCCGTCCGGGCCAAGCCACCACGACGATATGCGCTTATCCATGGCCATGCCGATGAGGTCCCTCAGCTCACTTCGCTGCGCACTGTCAGTCACCCGCACGAGCGTTTCGACCCGCCGGTCCAGGTTCCGGTGCATGAGATCGGCGCTGCCAATCCACACCTCGCCAGGCGAGTCGCTGGCACCGGTCCCGAAGGCGTAGATCCGGGAGTGCTCGAGAAACCTTCCAACCACGCTGCGCACCCGGATCGTGTCTGACAAGCCAGGTACCCCCGGTCGCAGCGCGCAGATCCCACGGACCCACAGATCGATCGGCACGCCGGCCATCGACGCGCGATACAGAGCGTCGACCATCTCCTCGTCGATGAGGGCGTTGCACTTCATCTGGATCAGCGCCGGCACACCGGCCTTCTGCAGCTCCACCTGCTCGGCGATCCGCTTCAGCAGGCCGGCCCGGATCCCGGCCGGCGCCACGAGCAGCCGGTGGTAATCAGTCTTCCGGCTGTAGCCGGTCAGGTGGTTGAACAGATACGTGACGTCCTCGGCGACGTCCCGGTCGGCCGTCAGCAGCCCGAAGTCCTCATACAGCCGGGCAGTCTTCGGGTGATAGTTGCCCGTGCCGAGATGGCAGTACCGGCGGATCGAGCCGTCGGCCTCCTCGCGGACGATCAGTGACATCTTGCAGTGCGTCTTGAGCCCCAGCATGCCGTAGACGACGTGACAGCCGGCCTGCTCCAGCTTGCGCACCCAGCCAATGTTGGCCCGCTCGTCGCCGCGCGCCTTGATCTCGACTACGACCACGACCTGCTTGCCCGCCTCCGCCGCGTCGATGAGCGCGTCGACGATCTCAGAGTCACCGCTGGTCCGGTACAGCGTCTGCTTGATGGCCTGGACTTTTGGGTCGGCCGCCGCCAGCACCAGGAGGCGCTGCACGCTGGCGGTGAACGAGTCGTACGGGTGGTGCACGAGCACGTCTCGCTCGGCTAGCTGGCTGTACACGTCCGCCACGTCATGCGCGAGCGCCGTCTCGGCAGGCACGAATGTCGGGTACTTCAGATGCCGCATGTCGAGGTCGGCGATGGCGCTCAGACCGGACAAATCCAGCGGGCCCGGCAGCCGGTAGACCGCCCGGCTGTCCACGTCGAGCTCGGTGACCAGCTTGTCCAGAACCTCAGCGGAGATCGACTCCTCAACCTCCAGCCGCACGGCGGGCTCGAACCTGCGCCGGGTCAGCTCCCGCTCCAGCGATTTCAGCAGGTCCTCGGTCACGTCCTCGTCGATTTCCAGGTCGGTGATCCTCGTGACCCGGAAGGCGTAGTGCTCGAGGATGTCCAGCCCCACGAACAACTCGCCCAGATGCGCCGCGATGACGTCTTCCAGCGGCACGAACCGGTTGGGCGCCACAGTAAGGAACCGGGGCAGCAGCGGCGGCACCTTGACTCGCGCGAACATGGTGGCGCCGGTCCGCGGGTCAGCGATCATGAGTGCCAGGCTGAGCGACATGCCCGAGATGAACGGGAACGGATGCGCAGGGTCCACCGCCAACGGCGTCAGCACCGGGAAGATGCGCTCCTTAAAAAGCCGCTCCAGCCGGGACTGCTCGTCGCCGGCTAGTTCCTTCCAGCGCAGGATCTCGACGCCCTCGTCAGCCAGATCTGGCAGCAGCATGTCGGTGAAGCAATGAGCATGCCGCACCGAGAGCTCGCGGGCGTACTCCAGCGCGTGCTCGAGGATCTTGGTCGGTGACTGCCCTGAGGCTGCCTCCACCGGGAGCCCGGCAGCCATACGCCGGATCCGGCCGGCAATCCGCACGCTGAAGAACTCGTCCAGCCCGGTGGCGAAGATCGACGCGAATCGCACTCGCTCCAGGAGCGGCACCTGCGGATCCTCGGCCAGCTCGAGCACGCGCTGCGCGAACCGCAGCCAGCTGTCCTCTCGATCGAGGTAGCGGTCGGCCGGCAGCTCGGTCCCTAGCCTCGCCAGCCGCACCTGCTCGGCGGCCTCCCGCTCGCGGGCCGCCGCCCTGGTCCGGGCGCGCTGTGCGGCCACCTGATGCTGCTTGGCTCGTTGCTGCGCGGCCGCCAGCTCCAGCTCGCGCCCGGCACCAGCGACTTTGGCAGGACGCGTGCGGCGCGGGGCGGATGACTCCATGTCCCTATTGTCACCAACCGAGCGCCGGTCAAAAGACCGACCCGGGAATGTATTGATAAGGCGTCCCCCAGCAGCCGCCGGGAGCGCAGATAGAGTGAGGCACCCGTCGCCGGCTGATGGAGGTCTCATGAGGATCGGGACCGGGCTCGCCGAGCCCGGCGGATTGGACGCGCTGGACGGGCTGGCCAGCCAGCTCCGCGTCGCAGCCGACGACGGCTTCTCGTCGGCGTGGCTGTCGAACATCTTCGGGCTTGAGGCGCTCACCGCGCTGGCGGTTGCCGGCCGCCAGGTCCCCGGGATCGAGCTCGGTACGGCCGTCGTGCCCTCCTACCCGAGGCACCCGGCAGTGCTCGCTCAGCAGGCCCTGACCGCGGACCTCGCCCTCGGCGGCAGGCTGACGCTCGGCATCGGGCTCTCACATCAGATCGTCATCCAGGACATGTACGGCTACAGCTTCGAGCGCCCGGCCCGGCACATGCAGGAGTACCTGGCGGTGCTACTGCCGCTGCTAGCCGGGGAGCCGGCCAGTTTCGACGGTGCGACTCTTCATGCGCACATCGGCCTGTCGGTACCCCGTTCCCCCCGGAGGGTGCCGGTCCTCCTCGCGGCTCTTGCACCACGGATGCTGGGCCTCGCCGGCGAGCTTGCCGACGGCACCGTGCTGTGGATGACCGGGCCCGCCACGGTACGTGACTACATTGTGCCGTCAATCACTACCTCAGCGGCCGCGGCCGGGCGGCCCAGCCCACGCGTGGTGTGCATGCTGCCGGTCTGCGTGACCGACGACCCGGCGCAGGCGCGGGCTGACGCCGACAAGGCGATGGCGATCTACGGCCAGCTGCCGTCATACCGGGCGATGCTCGACAAGGAGGGCGCCGGCGGCCCGGGGGACGTCGCCCTCGTCGGAGATGAGGACGCGGTGGCCGGACAGATCCGCGCGCTCGCTGGCTATGGCGTCACCGACTTCGTCGCCGCGGAATACGCGCGTGGCCCCGACGGCCCGCGGACTCGCGCGCTCCTGCGCACGCTGGCCGCCGAGTTCAGCTGACCAGAACTCATCACCTCACGCCACGGAGTCATCGGCATCGGCGCCGGCCTGCCACCGGTACAGGTCGCGCAGCAGGCCGACCTCGGCGCCGTGGTGGATCACCTCGCGGTGGATGTGCAGCACGAGGGCGGCCATCGACGCCTCAGGGAAAGGCTCCGCCGGACCGCAGGGCCTCGCGAGATCCTCGGCGCCCAGGCTGCGAACGCCCTTGATCCAGCCCGAGTAGCCGTCGTCAAGCTGGGCCAGGGCGCCAGCGGCGCTGGGCGCGTAGTCCCAGGTCTGGTACTCCGCCGGCGGTCCACCGAAGTGGGCAGCGTTCCGTGCGCCGAAGACGCCAACAATGACGTGCGCGAGCCGCCAGGCGATGGTAGTCACCGGCGGCGGGTCTGGCTGGGGCCACGCGAAGTCGATGGTGTACTCGCCCGCCCCGGCCGAGATCGGGGCGGTGCTCTCGCCTCGTCGTCGGATGTTCCAGCAGCCCGGGACCGGCTCCCAGAGGTACTCGTCGTCGGTCAGCCCGGCGAGGCGCGGCCTTAGCTGATGCTCCCAGTGCCACTCGAGCTGGGCTAGCAGTTCGGTCGTCCAGTCCATTTCCATAACGACCACGTTAGACCTCGATGCGGACAGTTTCGGTCCTCGATTGCTGGCACACTGGGATTCGTGGTGGAAACATCCGCGCGGCTCCTGCGCCTGCTGTCCCTGCTCCAGGTCCGTCCCGAGTGGGCAGGCGACGACCTGGCGCAGCGGCTCGAGGTTACGCCGCGGACCGTCCGGCGGGATGTTGCCAAGCTGCGTAGCCTGGGCTATCCGGTCCACGCCGCGCCTGGCGTGCTGGGCGGTTACCGCCTGGGTGCCGGCGCGTCCCTGCCGCCGCTCCTGCTGGATGACGATGAGGCCGTCGCCGTCGCGCTCAGCCTCCGGACTTCGGCCACACACGCCGTCAGCGGCGTCGGGGAAGCTTCGGTGCAGGCACTGGCCAAGCTCGAGCAGGTGCTGCCCGGCCGGCTCCGCGAGCGCGCAGCAGCGATCGGGCAGATGATCGTGCCGCTCACGGGGCCAGGTCCGACCGTCGACGCCGCCATTCTGACGGCACTGGCGCGCGCTTGCCGCGGATCTGAACGGCTCGAGTTCGGTTACCGGGACCGCGACGGCGAGACGACCGCCCGGCGCGTGGAGCCGCACCGGCTTGTGCAAGCTGGTTACCGCTGGTACTTGGTCGCCAAGGACATCGACCGGGATGACTGGCGGACGTTCAGGGCCGACCGGATTGAGGCGCCGGGGCTGACCGGCATCAAGTTCGTGCTCGCCGACCCGCCGGACGCGGCTGCGTTCGTCGCCAGGGCGGTCACCACGGCGCCCTATCGCTATCAGGCCAGGATTCTCGTGCGAGCGCCCGCCGACGTGATCGCCGAGCGGTTGCCGCCGACCGTCGGCGTCATCGAGCCCGCCGACGGTGAAAGCTGCGTCCTGGTTATCGGATCAGACTCACTCGACGCGCTTGTCTTCCACACCGCACTGCTGGATTGCGACTTCGCCGTGCTCGCGCCGCCGGAGCTGGCCAGCCGGCTCTCGACCCTGGCCGATCGGCTGGGCGCCGCGTCACACGCCAGCCTCGCACGGCAGCCGCCGTGACCTGATCGCCTCCAGCAGGGCCGCATAATCGCGCTCATTCTGGTCCGCGTAGCCGGCAGCGAAGTCCGCGACGGCCTCGTCGAAGACGCCGGACGAGCCGAGGTAGGCCGCCAGCGCGAACCGGTCTCCCGTCTTGGCGTGCGCCCGAGCCAGGCCCCAACCGCAGTAGGACGCGTACTGCTGCAGCCAGTCGGCGGGCATGCCGGCGACGTCGAACGAGAACTTCCAGTCCCTGAGCTGGCGAACGTAGTAGTCGTGCTGCCGGTCGTCGATTCCCCTTGCTACCCGGATCCAGCCCAGGAAGATGTCGCTAGCCGCCTGCATGTAGCGCTGGCCGTGCACCACTCGCTCGCCGTGATTGCTCAGCTTGCTGTGCTCGGTGAAGTCTTCGAGTACCGACCGCTCAGCCTCCTTGACCTGGAGGAACAGCGGATCGGAGCCGTCTGCCGCCAGCAGCAGGACGATCCAGCACCGGCTGCCGACGCTGCCGACGCCCACGACCTTGCGCGCAATGTCGGCCAGTTCGTACCGGGCGAGGAGCTCCCCGATGTCCGCAGGCAGCGTCTTGCGGTAAGAGGCCAGCAGTTCGCGGAGCATGCCGAGCAGGCCCTCAGCTTCCTCCTCGCGCGGCGTGAAGTCCCGCATGGGGATCATGAGCGGCGGATCGGAGATGATCTGCGGGCGACCGTTCACCTCGCGAGTCAGCTTGGACAGCGCCCGAAGGCTGTCGCTGCTGCGCGCCTTGGCCATGCCCGCGTCCACCGCCCTGCGCATTCTGGCGGTCATTTTCACCTGCGCCTGCAGCGCGTCGACGTCCAGGCTGGCGTACCAGACGTCCAGGTTGGTCTGCCCCGCGAACGCGCGCATGGCCTCGCGGTACCTCATCACGGCCCCAAGCACGATCTTGCGCCGCTGCCGGGAGGCGATTTGCTTGTCTCGCGCTGCGATCTCGATGCTGGCCGCGAGCCGCTTGACGTCCCACTCCCACGGTCCTGGCAGGGTCTCGTCGAAGTCGTTGACGTCGAACACCAGACGGCGTTCCGGCGTGCCGAACAGTCCGAAATTGGACAGGTGCGCGTCACCGCAGGCCTGGACCGACAGGCCGGTCACCGGCGTCCCGGCCAGGTCGCTGGCCATCGGCAGGGCTGCGCCCCGGAAGTAGGCGAACGGCGATGCCGACATGCGGCCATAGCGGACTGGCACCAGGTCCGGCAGCCGGGTGGCCGCCTGACTTTCCAGCAGGTCAATGGGATCGCGACGATCGGCCGGAAGGTCCAGGGCCGCGTGTTCCTCGCGTGGCACGAGCGTCCGGACGGATTTGCCGTAGCTCGCGCGTTCGGCTGGCGCGGCCAGGCTGCCGGGTGCCGGCCAGCCGGACAGCCTGCTACGCCGCTGGCCGCGAATCGCGGTCGCGGCCGGCTGGCTCTTCGCGTTCTGCTGGGTCTTCACGGCAGACATCGCATGCCTTCCTTCCACGCGGGAAAGGCCGCGACTTGACCTGTACCCGGAGTTGGCGAGAACCCGACAATCAGCCTGACGCTTGCCGCCTGCCCACCAGGTCGCCGAGGCGCTAGCAGAGGCCGCAGGCCTTATCAATCTCCTCGCGACTGGCCAGCTTGACACGGGCGCCCCGGCCGAGTCTGCTCGCCAGTTCCCGCTCGGCTGCCTCGATCTTGAGCCAGTCCGCATAGTTGACGTGTCGGCGGTTGCGCTCGGCGAGCAGTGCATGCAGCGGGAACGCATCGGCGGCCGCGAAGTCGTCGACCGCTGGCATCCGCAGCAGACCCGCCCGCGGCAGTTGCACGTCAAGTGGGCCAGGGCCGCCTGCCAGGTCGGCCAGCAGCGACCGCACGGTCTCAGCGGCGTCTGACTTGTTCGTGCCGATGACGCCGGTCGGCCCGCGCTTCAGCCAGCCGGCCACATACTCGCCGGGCAGCGGCATGCCATCAGCTCCGAGCACGCGACCGGCCTCGTTCGGCACAGTGGAGGAGTGCCAGTCGAAGGAAACGCCCGCCAGCGGCACACTCTGGTACCCGACCGAGCGCAGCACCATCTGGACGTCGAGCATCTCCAGCTCGCCCGTACCAGTGAACCTGCCCGACTCGTCCAGCCGGGTTCGTTCGAGAATGAGTCCGTCTACCCCGCTGGCGCCATGAATCTCTACCGGCCGTAGCCAGAAGCGGACGGTCAGCCTGCGCGCCCCGCCCACAGGCGCGCGCCGCGCCCAGTCGGAGATCACCGTGTAGTTGCCCCGCACGTGCCGGTCGGTCTCCGCCAGCCGCGCGCTCTCACCCGTCGGGTCGAAGGCGGCAAGGTCGGCCTCGCCGTCACCGACCACCACATCGACGCCTGGCAACTCGCCGAGTTCGCGCAGTTCCTTGGTGGTGAACTTTGCCTGCGCCGGCCCGCGGCGGCCGATCATGTGCACCTCGCGGACCTGGCTTGCCTGAAGTGCCTCGAGCACGGGTTGCGAGACGTCTGTTTCCCGCAGTTCCTCGGGGTTGCGCGCCAGGATTCGCGCGACATCGACGGCCACGTTACCGACGCCGATCACCGCCACCGACTTCGCTTCCAGCTTGAAAGATGCCGGGTCGATGTCCGGGTGCCCGCAGTACCAGTTCACGAAGTCGGTGGCCGCCACGCTGCCCGGCAGATCCTCGCCGGGGATACCCAGGTGCCGGTCCCGCATGGCGCCCGTCGCATACACCACGGCGTCGTAGGCCGCGAGCAGGTCCTCACGAGTGACGTCGTAGCCGAGGTGAACGCCGCCGACGAAGTTCACGCCCTCGTGCTCCAGCACGTTCCGCAGGTAGTCGGCGATCGACTTGATGGACTTGTGGTCCGGCGCGACGCCGTAGCGGACCAGGCCGTAAGGGGTGGGCAGCCGGTCGATGACGTCGACCCTGATCGCCCACGGCGGGTCCAGCGCCGCAGCCTGCTTGATCAGCGCCTCGGCGGTATACAGCCCTGCCGGGCCCGACCCTACGACGGCAACCTGGAGTGTCTGCATGTCATCGATTCTGCCCCGCTATCCCAGTGCTGGCAGCCAGACCGGACTTCCCGATGGCCGGTCTGGCGTAGTTTGCGGGGAATTAGGCGGCGAGCCGGGACCTATGGGGGGGTGAGGTCCCGGCCCGCCGAATCCGCTACCGCGATGGCCCGCGGTGCGGCTGGAAGACCGGTCCGCCTATGGGTGGGGTGGCTTTCCGGTCGGGTGCGGTTTCACGGTTTCGTCTGGCCTGCCGTCCGGGTGTCGAGCGTTCGAGGCGCCAGGGTGCAGCACTCCCTCGCAGTAGGCCGGCACATTTGCGGCCCCGCCGGCCGCCTTCTCCAGAGCGCGGAAGGCAACCGACTTCGTGGCCTCGCTGCCCGCCTCCTTGCCGTGCACGTAGGCAGTGCACAGGCCGAACGCCGCGTGCCCGCTCGCGTTCGGGCCGACCGGCGTGCCGTGGTGGCCGGTGGCGCCGCCGTCATGCTGCTTCGGCACCGGCGCCCCGATCGTGTTGTGCGCGACTAGCTGTGCCGAGGCCGGGAGCGCCCCGGCGTATGCAGCGGCCGCCAGGCCACCGAGACCGACGACGACGGCGGTCGCAGCGGCACCGACTCTGGAGCGCAGTAGCGGAGGCGACGTGAGCACGGCAGGCCTCCGCCAGCGCGAGCGAGCCGGCTGCTTCGGTACACCGACGCGGTTACGGAACTCGGCAATCGCCGTAGCCTGCCCTGCTGCCTCGTCCGCAGCAGGCTCGGCCTGAAGCGCGGCCAGCACATCGGCCACGTGCCGGAGTGCCGCCGGGGTGTCCGCCGCCGGCGTGCCGCTCTCGAGCAATGCCGCCAGCGACGCGTCCGGTATCCCGGATGCATCGTTGCGAGGCGGCCACGTGCGGTTTGGCATGTCATAGTCTGAAACGCCGCGGTCGCTCATAGCGTTACGCCGGCATCGGTCAGGTTCTGCGCCAGGCGGCGCAGCCCACGGTGGGCGGCCACCCTGACCGCGCCCTGGCTGCGGCCCACGATCCTGGCTACCGCTTCGGTGTCGAGGCCGGCGACGACCCGAAGCAAGATCACCTCTGCCTGCAGGACCGGTAGGTCGGCGAGCATCGCGAGCGCCGCACGGGTGCTGAGATGCTCCAGGGCCTCATCGGCCGAGTCGGCGGTCACCGGCAGGTCAGCGGGCGGCACGTCGTGGATTGATGCCGCGGCATGGCGCGTCCGGCGGCGAGCCTGGTCGATGGTGCGGCGCCGGGCCGTGGTGAACAGCCACGCGCGCCATGCTGCCTCGTCGCCGCGAAAGCGCGGCAGGCCGCGTACCACATGAACCCACGTGTCGGCAGCGATGTCCTCGGCCGCATCGGGCGCG
This sequence comes from Streptosporangiaceae bacterium, assembly GCA_035631375.1. Classification (GTDB taxonomy): domain Bacteria; phylum Actinomycetota; class Actinomycetes; order Streptosporangiales; family Streptosporangiaceae; genus JAJYUU01. Next base: position 1,654 of record DASQIW010000131.1, on the reverse strand, counting down.
GTCACGCGCAGATAGCGCAGGAGCGCCGCGTTCCCATCTCGCCACAGCCGGGTGAACGCCTCCTCGTCACCCTCCTGCGCAGCCGTCAGCGTGTCCGCGAAACCCGTACCGATCACAGCGCCGAGTATCACGGCGCCGTGGCTCGCCCGCAGCGATATCGCCATTTATTCGGGCCATACAGGAATGTGAGCGGCCCGACTGCAGGCCGCCGAGGGACCCTGCACGGCGTGGGCTAGCGTTTCTGACCGTGCACAACGACAGGCAGCCGCCGGAGATCAGCCTCGCTGGCCGCGTCGCGCTGGTGACCGGCGGCAGCGGGGGAATCGGCCGGGCAATCGCGCTGGCGCTATCGTCGGCCGGGGCTAGCGTCGCCATCGGTTACGGTGCGAACGACGCGCCAGCTCATCAGCTGGCCGGCCAGATCACCGCGGCCGGCGGTCGCGGCGCGGCGCTGAGCGCCGACCTTGCCTACCCTGCGGAGATCGCGCGACTGGTACAGGAGGCGGAGGAAAGCTTCGGCCAGGTGGACGTGCTCGTCAGCAACGCCGGGACGGGCAAGCGCCAGCCGCTCGAGGCGATCGGAGTCGACGACTTCGACGACACGATCGCTGTCAACCTGCGAGCGCCGTTCCTGCTCGCCCAGCGACTGCTCCCGGAGATGGCCCGGCGCGGCTTCGGCCGGGCACTGTTCGTGTCGTCGGTCGCCGCGTTCACCGGCGGCGTGGTCGGACCGCACTACGCGGCGTCCAAGGCGGGCCTGCACGGGCTGACCCACTCACTCGCCGCGCGGTTCGCCGATGACGGCATCACCGTCAACGCCATTGCGCCCGCACTCATCACAGAAACCGGCATGCTCCCTGGCGAGCCCGACGAGCTGCGCCAGCGAGTGCCCGTCGGCCGGCTGGGACGCCCGGCCGAAGTCGCCGACCTCGCGCTGGCCGTCCTGCGCAACCCCTACCTCACCAGCCAGATCATCTCCATCGACGGTGGCATGTACCCGCACTAGCGCAGCGGCGCCCCGACACGCCGAACCGCGTCTCGGGTCAGCGCTGGACCGGCGACTTTAACCTTCCTTGCCGACGCAGGCGACGTGACTTGAACTCGGCGCGGGTACCAGAACCTCCTGGCAAGCGGGGGGAACGTTACGCGCCGGGGAAACGCTCACGTGACAGGCAGCCGCCGTCGGCCTACGGGCCGACCGGTGTCGCGCGTCCTGGCCCGGACGGGCGAGCTTGCACTGGTAGCCGGCCTGCTCGCGGGCGGGCTCGCGCTCCCGCCCGCGCTGCTGGCCGGCGCCGTCGTGAGCGATGCCACGCACACGTTCAACAACCTGTCTGTGCCCCAGCTCGCAGCGATTCCGCAGCGATCAGCAATCCTCGCGAGCGACGGCAGCGTCATCGCGTACTACTACCCGGACCACATCTACCGGGACCCGGTGAGCTACAACCAGATCGCGCCGGTCATGCGCGAGGCGATTGTGGCGATCGAGGACTCGCGGTACTACCACCACGGAGCCATCGACCCGCAGGGCACCATGCGCGCGGTCGTGACGGACCTGACCGGCGGGCGGATTCAAGGCGGGTCGACGATCGCGCAGCAGTATGTGAAGAACGCGCTCCTGCTGACCGCCGCTGACAGCGCGGAGCAGCGCGCC
>DASQIW010000130.1:0-8959 GCA_035631375.1 Streptosporangiaceae bacterium | reverse complement strand
GCCGGTAGCCCAGTGCTGCTGGACCTTTCGCGCGTGATTCATGGCGACCAGGCCGGCCGGGAATCCCAGGATCAAGTTGAAGAGCACGCCGCCGGCCGTCGCGATCCTTGCCCAGATCAGATGCGTTGGCGGCGGCTTCCCGTATGGGCTATCGCCGTATCCAGGCATCACGTAGCCGGGCTGGACCCCGAACGCCTGCTGCTGCGCGGCGGGGTCGACTTGCCACTCGCCTGGGACGGGTCCTTGGCTCATGTCTGCGACCCCTTTCCCTGGCGAAGCACCTTAGACCAAAGCACATGAGTAAGACGCACAAGGCCGGGATTCGGTTGACGCGGCACGCGATCCGTTGGATACGGCCTGCCGTCTGCCGTCAGAACGCTAGCCAGCTGTACGTCACCGGCTGACAACTAGCTTTCCGCAAGAAGAAAAGGCGCTGTGGCGCGGCCCAGGGATACTTGTACGGTGCCGTATGACCCGACCATCTACCTTGGCTCCGCTCCCCACTATCGCTACGGTCGGCCCGCGTACTCGCCGGAGCTCGAAGGCTTCCTGACGCAGGAGGCTGGTCTCGACGGGTACGGCCGGCTTCTGGATGTCGGCTGCGGTCCCGGCGTGCTCACCGTGCGGCTGGCTCATCTGTTCGTCCAGGCGGTCGGTCTGGACCCTGACGCCGGAATGCTTGCTGAGGGCAGTCGCGCGGCCGAGCAAGAAAAGGTCATGAACATCCGGTGGGTCCAGGGCGTGGCCGAGGATCTTCCCGCGGTCGCTCCAGGGCCGTACAAGCTGGTGACCTTCGGCTCGTCGTTCCACTGGACCGACGAGCACCGGGTGGCCGAGTCCGTCTACGACATGCTGGAGCCCGGCGGTGCGCTGGCACTCATCGTCCACATGGTGGAGGGGCGGCCCCGGCCACCAGACCCTGGGGTGCCTCCGATCCCGCACGAGGAGATCAAGGCGCTGGTGGAGAAATATCTTGGATCTACCCGGCGCGCCGGCCAAGGCACGGCCGCGCTGCGAACTCACCGCTTCGAGGATGTGCTAGTCAGGACTCGGTTTGGCGCTCCGCAGCAGTTCTTCGTTCCTGGCATCCCTGACCTGCTGCGAGACAGCGAGAGCGTCCTGTCCGGCTACTTCTCCTTCTCATTCTCGGCGCCGCACCTATTTGGTGATCGCGTTGACGACTTCGCCGGGGAGGTTCGGGCGCTGCTCGCCGACCGTTCTGCTGAGGGTATTTTCTGGGACTGGCCCGGCGACACCGAGGTGGTCATGGCCCGTAAGCCCGGCGGCAGCGGCCAGGTTGTTCCCGGCCGGTAATCATCGACCTCTTCTGGCCTGATGAGACCGTCCTCGACGCAGCGGGCGAGAAGCGCATAGCTGGATTTGCAAGGCCGGCCCGTGGCCGCGAATTTCGCCCGCGCCCGCTCGATGTAGGTCTTGACCGTGGTCGCGCTGACCGGCTGGCCATCGGGTTTCCTCAGCCTGCGCGCGATCGATGCCTGGTCCATTCCCTGGAACAGATATTGCAGTGCCTGTCGCTCGCGATCTGACAGACGCACTCCCTGCAGCAGGCCTCCTGCCATGGACGGGGTGACATATGGCCAGTCCTGGGCGACAGCGACGATCGTGTCGATGAAGTGGTCCCTCTCGCTGCGCTTGTCGAGGAACGCGCACGCGCCCGCCTGCATGACGGCCTCGACCACGAGGGGCTTGACGTGCACGGAGAACACCACGACCCGGTAGCAGAGGTCGCTGAGCTCGGCGACGCGGTCGGTCACCATGACCCCGTCTAGCTCAAGGTCGAGAACCAGGACGTCGGCGGGCTCACCGGGACCAGCGAGTACGGCCTCGACCGAATTGCCTGTCGCGACAATCTCTATCCTGCGGTGCGGGTCGGCTGCGATCCAGCCCCGCACGCCCTCGATGACGACGTCGGTGTCCTCTACGATGGCGATGCGGACGGCCCGGTCCAGCGGGCTTGAACCCATAGCATTTCTCCGTCTGGGTCATGACTGCACTCCACGGCCTCGTGCAGGTCAGGCACGGGCGAGGTGAGCTGGGCGTCAGCGAGAATGGCGACCGCCACCTCATCGGCGGACGCGATTACGGTTATCCGGGCTTTGGCCGCCGTGGCCGCCAGGGCGCTGATGATCGGCTCGGTCAGCGCACGACGGATGTCAAGAGGCAGCTGAGGAACCAGGCCGGCCGGAGTCACCAGATCAACCGCGATGCCACGCCGCTCAGCCGCGTCCGCGCAGGCACGGAGCTCGTGCCAGAGCTGGTCAGGAACGTCGTCAGCCTCGACCAGATAGCGTCGCAGGCGGGTGACAGCCACCGCGACCTGCTGCCGCGCGTCTGGCTCGCTCAGGTCGAGCTGTCCTGTCGCCAGGCCTTCAAGCAGGTGAGCGACGGTCCCGGTGATCGTCTCGTACCTGGTTCGCCTCGCTGCCTGAACCGCCTCGGCGGCGATGTGCGCCGACCGCGTCCTGGCGAGTTCATCCTCCGCTTGAGCCGCGCGCCTGGCCATCGCTGTCACCATCCTCGCGCCAGCGAAGACGGTGATCTGCAGGGCGCTGATCCCGCAGCCAAGTGCGATGAACCTGCCAACACTCACCCGGTTCGCCTCGCCGGAGACCGCCAGGATGATGCCCCCGGCGACTAGGTTGGCGGCATAAAACGACAGCAGTTCGGTCAGGCGACGCCGCCAGAGCGCTAGCACTGCGAACCAGCCAACCACAGCGAATTGCCAGTTGAAGTGGCCGATCACGCCACCGGGCGCCATCAGAGAACCGATGACCGAGCCTGCCAGCAGGATCGGGCAGATGGTGAGCGGCAGGGCCAGGCCGTACCCGCCACCACGCAGCACGACAACCGCCGCGGCGGCGCCCAGTGCCGTAAAGGCGATCCAGGTCACCGCGCCAGAAGTGGCAAGGCCATATTTCAGCCAGCTCTGAACCACGACGGGCGCGACACCTGCTAGCTGCCATCCGAAGGTGACCACGATCGCCACCCACAGGCCGGCCCTGTCATAGCGCCGTTCGACGTTCGCGACCGATTCCTTCGGCACCGGCTGGCCGCCTTGCGGATCGCTGCGTGCGGGCGCGACCGATATCCGTTCTGCTGGCCTGCTATCGGGCAGGACGGGCGGGCTAACCACGGTCCCACTCCAGGTGAACCTCGGTTCCGGCACCTGGCCGCGAGCGCACGACGGAGGAACCGCGCGCTGCGGCCATCCTGCCCTCCAGGTCTTCGCGCAGCCCGAACCCCGAGACCAGGGCGGGCTCGAATCCCCGGCCCTCGTCAGCGACGGTGACGCGCACCACGTTGTTCTCGTCGCGAAGCACGATCGCGGTCCGCTCGGTTCCCGCGTACCTGACGACGTTCTCAAGTGCTTCTGCCACGGCGCCGGCGAAAGCGTCGGCTACATCGGCGGGGACCAAGCAAGGTTCCAGGTCGGCCGCGACCTCAAGCACCTCGTACCAGGCGGTGACCTTGGCCAGCCGTTCGTCGAGCCGCGCCTGGCATGCGCGAGTGCTCGTCGTGACCATCGTCGTGTCCCGCAGCGCCGCAAGGGCCTCAGCTGCTCGCTGGCGCACCATCGCGCTCGGCCGCCTGGCACCTGAGTGGAACGCCATCGTGAGGATGGTCAAAGGACCGTTGTGCACCATCCGCAGATGAGCTCGCTCGTCGTCCCTGCGCGCCGCGGCCAGCATCGCGGCGGCTTGCGCTTGCTCAAGTCCGGCGAACGCCCTGACGGCCGACCGTTCCCCGCGAAGCACGATGACCATGACGATGGCGGTGAGCACAGACTGAGTGACCATCAGGCCGCCGGCATACAGGCCGCCGTCTGGGCTATGAGCAATCTGCGAGCCGACCACCATGGCAGCGGCCACCGCCAGGCAGACTGGCAGCCAGACAAGCGGCCTGCCCGCGAGCTGTGCGCTCACCACAGTCATCGCGGCGATCAAGCTCACCCAGCTGGTTGACCCGGCCAGGGCGCTGGCTGGCACCAAGCGCCCGATCTCCAGGCACAGCACCGCCGCGAGCAGGAGATCCGTTCCGACCAGCCAGTCCCGCAAGCCGCGAGTCCACGCGACGGTCACGTAACAGGCCGTCCACGTGGCAACAAGGGCCAGAGCTGGCGCGAGTATCCACCACGACAATGGCGGGCCGCCAGCTAGCGCTCCAGATGCCACGGCTGCCACGCCGACGCCGGCTCGCAGTGCCGCTACCATCCTGGCGATTGCCGGGCGCATCAGCCTTAGCCGGTCCAGATGCCCCAAATCCGCTTGTGCGACACGTCGCATAGGGCGACCCCAGTCAGTTACCCAGGTACGACTGGCAATGCTAATCCATCTTGACTGCGGCCAGCCCGGCAAATCCGCCCGAAGGCGGCTGAACCGCTGTTCAAGATCGCCCTCGCCAGCAGGCGCCAGCACCTGGGAACCACGGCGCCGGCAGCGGACCGCCCCCTCGAAACTGCTCAGTTGCAGCGGCCCGCCACCGGCGTCGCCCCCCTCGCGGAGCGCCAAGCTCCCGGCAACTCGGCCGGCGGCTACAGCGAATCCGCCAAACCAGGATGCACGGTCGGTATCGGCTTGGCATGTCCTCTATTTGGAGGTCACGCCGCACCGTAGGCATTCGGCTGCTATCCGTTACAATTCGGCGGGCCGCAAGGCCCGAAGAAGTTGACCGCCAGGCATGGCGCTGGGCCATCATGGCCATGTGGTGATTCCCGTCCATGACGTCAACCCGGTGCGCCGGACGCCGTGGGTCACCTACGCGCTTGTCGCGATCAATGTCGCGATCCTGCTGTTCACCCCGGTCGCGCTTGGCACGGTGGCCGCTCGGCCAGGGCCCGCGGCATTGTGCAGGCAGGCGGCCTTCTATGACCGTTACGCAGCGATCCCACGGGAGCTGACGACCGACAGGCAACTGCCGCTCGTACCGACGGGCCAGCCGGCCGGGCAGCCGGGCCGCTGCGTCGTGCACGCGCCGACGTATCACAAGTCGCCGCCGCTGTCGGTGCTGTGGTCGATGTTCCTGCATGCGGGCTGGCTGCACCTGCTCGGCAACATGTTGTTCCTGGTGGTGTTCGGCAACAACATTGAAGACCGCATGCGCAAGCTGCCGTATCTCGTTTTCTATCTGGCCAGCGGCTACGTCGCCGCGTACGGGTTCGCGCTGGCCAATCCGGGCTCGGTCACGCCGCTTATCGGTGCCTCGGGCGCGATCTCCGGTGTTCTGGGTGCCTACCTGGTGCTCTACCCGCGGGCGCGAGTCTGGAGCCTCGTGCCATTCCTATTGTTCTTGCCGCTGCGGATACCGGCGTGGCTCGTGCTTGGTCTGTGGTTCTTGCTGCAGTGGGCGTACTCCGCAGGCTTGGCTGCCCCAGGTGCCGGCTCGGTCGCCTACCTCGCGCACGTGTTCGGCTTCCTTGCTGGCGTGCTCGTCGGCCTGGTCATGCGAGCCGCTGGCAGTCCGTCCGACCCGGTCTCTCGCCCCCGGCCGGCTCGTAGGTAGACCCTGATCGGCTCGCGGTGTCAACTGATGGCATCAACTGCGCGTCATATCTGCGTAGTAGTGAGCCATTCGGCTGCCAGCCGCGGCAAGGCGGAGGTGAAATTGAGCCGGATCGGGATTTGGCGTTTGCTGGCGGTGCCGGCCGCGGTGGCGCTTGCTACCGCCAGCAGCGCGAGCGCTTCGGCGGCGGCGCCCACGGTGTGGGGGCCTGCCCAGCGGGTCCACATCAGCGCTTCGCTCGGGCAGGACCCTAATGTGACCGCGATCTCCTGCCCCGCGCCGGGAAACTGCGTGGCGGGCGGGGTGTACTACGCCGACCCTGGATTCCAGGCGTTCATCATCGAGCAGAAGGAGGGCGTCTGGGGAAACGCCCAGCCGATCCCCGGGATGGCAGCGCTCGACGGCGGACGCGGGTCAGAGATCCTATCCATCTCGTGCTCGTCGCCGGGAAACTGCGCTGTTGTCGGTGACGCCGATGACCTGAGCGCCACTCCGGCGATGACGCCGCGCGGATTCGTCGTGAGCGAGGTGAACGGCGTTTGGTCCATGGTCGACGCACTGCCGCCGCCAGCCCCTTCCGCGTCCGTGAAGACATCGGTGCTCAGGTCGGTATCCTGCACCGCACCCGGCGACTGCCTCGCGGGTGGCTTCGACACCACGACCGGTCTGGCCACCACTGCTGTCACCGTCGAGGAGACCAACGGCACCTGGGGAACTCCCACGGAGGTAGCAGGCGCGGCTCCCTTTGACCGCGTCAACTCGGTCTCGTGCGCGTCGCCAGGCGAGTGCGCCGCGGGCATCAGCAACGTCCGCGCCGAGACGGCTGAGCTCGCCACAGAAAGCGGCGGCACCTGGTCGGCTGCCCAGCCCGTCCCTGGACTCGCCGCACTCCCTGGAGGTCCGGTACATAGCACGCTCTACTCGGTGTCCTGTCCAGCCGCCGGCAACTGCACCGCTGCCGGTGAAGTCGGCATTACGGGCGAGCCGGTCTTCGTCGTAGAAGAAAAGAATGGCTCCTGGGGTGACGCCAGCGAGCTTGCCGGGGGGAGGGCGGTAGGTGCCCTGGAGATTTTCTTTGATCAGACTCCTCTAGCCTGCGCATCGGCGGGCAACTGCGTCGTCACGGGAACGCTGAATGGACTCGGGTTCATCGCCGGCGAGGTGAACGGGACTTGGAGCAGTCCAGATGAGTGGGAGTACCCGACGCTGAAGTCGGTCAGCGCGACGGTCAACACACTTTCATGCCCCTCGCCCGGCAACTGCAGTGCCGGCGGCGTGGTTCCGATCGGCCCCCCAGGTAATCAGCTCGCCCCCTTCCTCATCGACGAGACCAACGGGACCTGGGGCAGCGCGACCGGGGTGACCGGCGCAAGCGTCGGCTCCGAGATCGACGCGATGTCATGTGCGTCGGCGGACAGTTGCGTGGCCGTCGACAGCGACGGCCTTGACAGCCGCCTGACGCAGAAGATCCCGGTGGCGGCGACCACCACGGCGATCTCGCTGTCAGTGGGGTCGGTGGTGTACGGGCATGAGCAGTCGCAGCGGATTTCGGTAAAGGTGTCTGCCGGCTCGGGGATCCCGACAGGCACAGTGGCGGTGAAATCCGGCACGGCGACGGTGTGCATGATCAAGCTGTCCGGCGGGGGCGGATCATGCGATCTGCCCGCGCTCCGGTTCGCTGCCGGAAAGGTGACGCTGGGTGCTGCCTACTCCGGCCCCGCCTGGTTCGCCGCGTCCACCTCACCGCCGACGTCGTTCGTTGTCGTCAAGGCGGCCACCAAGACGGAACTCCATTTGTCGGCGGCCAGGGTTAAGTACGGGCACGAGCAGGCCGAGAAATTCTCCGTCATGGTGCGTCCCGCCTACGCCGGAACGGCGACAGGGGAAGTGGCCATCAGGGCGGGCAAAATCACGGTCTGCACGATCAAGCTCAAAGCTGGCCAGGGCAGCTGCAGCCTGGAAGCAAGGACGCTGAAGATCGGCACCTACCACCTGGCCGCGCACTACGCCGGCAGCGCCGACCTCACCGGCTCAACCTCAGCCAAGAGGACGCTGGTGGTCACGAGCGGATGATCGCAGGGGAGCCTGTCACGCGTCGCTGTGCTGTGGTCCGTAGACGTCCCACAGCTCGCCCGCGAAGAACCGGCCGAACCGTTCCATGGCGAGGACGCCGTGCGGTCCCTTGGTGCGGAAGGTGGTGAGTTCTCGCGCGAAGCCGGTGAGGCGCAGGTGCAAGGTTCCCGTCCCTAGGACGCGGGCCTCGTCGTCTTCGTCTTCGGCCACGTGGCCCTTAACCAGCCGGAAATGCAGCGTCGAGGTGTCCGGCCAGATATGGCTGGGCGGGCCGTGCCAGATGTCCTTCTGGCCGATGAGGGTGCGGGGCTGGCCCGAAGCGTCGGCGAATTGCAGCCGGTACCGCATGAGGCGGAGGTCCGGTGCGCCGTCGGGCGCGAAGAGGTTGAACCAGCCCCGCTGGACATGACGCCGGCCCCCGAGGCTTGCGGCCTCAATCCATCCCTCCGCCCGAGCGAGATGCTCGGGATCATCAAGGAAGCGCTCCACATCGTCGGCCGTTATCGTGAGCCGGAAAGCTATCGGCTCCTGCTGCCCCTGCCCTGCCGCACCGAGGACGCCGTAGCGCCCCTTCGGGGTGCACATCCCGCTCATTTCCTCGGTGAACGACAGCGACGTGCTGTCCGGGCGGCGCTCTGGAGGGCGGTGCTCCCGGTTCACCGCCGATCCGGCGCCGCCCGGATCTGTCCCCCTGGCCGTCGTTGTTTTCGGCTGCTCAAGCAACCGCGTGCACATCCGGTCCGCCATGGCGGCGATCGTCAGCGATGGGTTAGGCCCAACCGGCCCCGGCATCGCAGCGCCGTCCGCGATGTAGAGCCCTGAATGCCCGAACACCTCGCCATATGAATCGCACACTCCGACGCCGCGGTCGCGCCCCATCGGAGCGCCGCCGACCGGATGCACGGTGATGATCCGCTTGGTCAGCCACATCGGGTTGTCAACGTAGCGCGCGCCGAGCACGGCTGCGATGCGGCGCATGGTCGCCAGCACCCGATCGAAGTACGGCTCGCTGGCGGCCGTGGTCCAGGCAACGTCGAGCCGGTTGCCGCGCAGCCACAGTAGACCGTCGGGGACATCTCTCCCCATGCCAAGCAGCGGCAGCGAGCTGACCGATAGCGCGTCGCTGCCGACGAGCTCGGAGATCTCGCCGGAGATGTCGCTTTCGTGCACGCGCGCCACGATCGCATGGAGGCGTTCTACCGCGAATCGTGCCAGGCGCCGCGTATCACCGGGCACGTTCACGGCCTCCACGAGCCAGTCGATGAAGGCTGGGTACCCGCCGTCCTCAATGTAACCGCCCCGGCCGGTCTCGCCTGGGCCGTCATGTTCGTCGCCAAGGCGGATGGCGCTGGTTATCACGGGTCCG
>DASQIW010000129.1:0-2256 GCA_035631375.1 Streptosporangiaceae bacterium | reverse complement strand
CGCACACGTGCGAGGGCGGTCACGGGCCGCCCGCGGGAGGCGCTGCGATGAGAGGCGCCAGCCGCGGATCCTTCATCGTGGCGCGCGAGCAGCTGACCGCCACGCTGGCGGACGGAGCCGACCCCGCGGTGCTCGGCGAGGAGCTGTTCGAGGTGACCCACCTGCTCGACCAGGAGCTGGGGGTGCGCCGGGCGCTGACCGACGCCACCAGCCCGGCCGAGGCCAGGAGCGGGCTGGTCCGGCGGCTGCTGGACGGCCGCGTCTCCCCGCCCACCGCGGACCTGATCTCCGGCATGGCGGGCAACCGCTGGTCCTCGCCGCGGGACCTGGCCGACGCGGTCGAGCAGCTCGCTGTGCTGGCCACCGCGGCCGCGGCCGAGCGTGACGGCCAGCTCGATGACCTGGAGGATGAGCTGTTCAGGTTCGGCCGGATCCTCGGTGCCGAACCTGCCTTGCGGTCGGCCCTGGAGGATCAGGGGCCGGACGAGGGCAAGCGCAGCCTGCTGGATGCGCTGCTGGCGGCCAAGGTGAGCCCGGCCACACTCCGCCTGATCACCGAGGCGGTCATCTACCCGCGAGGACGTAACCTGGAGACGACGCTGGACGAGTACGGGCGGCTGACCGCCGCGTGGCGGCAGCGCCTCATCGCCGTCGTGCGGGTCGCCACCGGGCTCACCGAAGATCAGCGCGGGCGGCTCGCGGCCGCGCTGTCGCAGACCTACGGCCACGATGTTCACCTGAATGTCGTTGTCGATCCCAAGGTCGTGGGTGGAATATCCGTCCAGATCGGGGATGAGTTCATTGACGGCAGCGTGGCGAGCCGGCTGGCCCAGCTACGACAGCGGCTGGCGTCCTGATGGCGGGGCACGACCGCTTCCGTGAGGGGCGCGGCCCGGCCGCGACGGACGGGCAGACAATCGACATTCCAACGAGAAAGACGCGAGGACCATGGCGGAGCTGACAATCCGGCCCGACGAGATCCGGGACGCGCTGGCGAGCTTCGTCCAGGCGTACGAGCCGGAGGGCGCCTCCCGGCAGGAGGTCGGGGTGGTCGCCGACGCCGGCGACGGCATCGCCCACGTAGAGGGGCTGCCCTCGGCGATGGCCAACGAGCTGCTGGAATTCCCCGGCGGGATCCGCGGTCTCGCGCTCAACCTGGACATCCGCGAGATCGGTGTGGTCATCCTCGGCGACTTCACCAAGGTCGAGGAGGGCCAGCAGGTCCGCCGGACCGGCGAGGTGCTTTCGGTCCCGGTCGGCGACGGCTTCCTCGGGCGGGTGGTGGACCCGCTGGGGGTGCCGCTGGACGGCAAGGGGGACATCGAGAACACCGTCCTGCGGGAGCTGGAACTCCAGGCCCCCTCGGTGGTCGAGCGGGCCAAGGTGAGTCAGCCGCTGCAGACCGGGATCAAGGCGATCGACGCGATGACCCCGGTCGGGCGCGGCCAGCGCGAACTGATCATCGGCGACCGGCAGACCGGCAAGACCGCCATCGCCATCGACACCATCATCAACCAGAAGTCCAACTGGGACTCCGGCGACCCGGAGCGCCAGGTCAAGTGCATCTACGTGGCGGTGGGCCAGAAGGGCTCCACCACCGCCCAGGTGCGGCAGGCGCTGGAGGACGCGGGCGCGATGGCGTACACGACCATCGTCGCCGCTCCCGCCTCCGACCCGGCCGGCTACAAGTACATCGCCCCCTACACCGGGTCGGCGATCGGCCAGCACTGGATGTACGCGGGTCAGCACGTACTGATCATCTTCGACGACCTGTCCAAGCAGGCCGAGGCGTACCGGGCCATCTCGCTGCTGCTGCGCCGCCCGCCCGGCCGCGAGGCCTACCCCGGGGACGTCTTCTACCTCCACTCCCGGCTGCTCGAGCGGTGCGCCAAGCTCTCCAAGGAGCTGGGCGGCGGCTCGCTCACCGGCCTGCCGATTATTGAGACCAAGGCCAACGACATCTCCGCCTACATTCCGACCAATGTCATCTCGATCACCGACGGCCAGATCTTCCTGGAGACCGACCTGTTCAACTCCGGAGTCCGGCCGGCCATCAACGTGGGCCGGTCGGTGTCCCGGGTGGGCGGCGACGCGCAGATCAAGGCGATGAAGACAGTCGCGGGCGGGCTGAAGCTGGCCCTGTCCCAGTTCCGCGACCTGGAGGCGTTCGCCGCGTTCGCCTCCGACCTGGACCCCGTCTCCCGCGCCCAGCTGGACCGGGGCGCGCGCCTGGTCGAGCTGCTCAAGCAGCCGCAG
>DASQIW010000128.1:0-50850 GCA_035631375.1 Streptosporangiaceae bacterium | reverse complement strand
GCGCTCGCTCGGCTCGGTGACCGGCAGGAATGCGTCGTCGTTGTAGATCGGGCAGTTCTGGTAGATCTCGACGAATGCCGTTCCCTTATGATCGGCTGCCGCGCGCAGCACGCTCGTCAGGTGCTTGCGGTCGGAGTCGATGGTCCGCGCGACGAAGCTCGCCTCCGCACCGATCGCGAGTGACATCGGGTTGAACGGGGTGTCCAGTGACCCGAACGGCGTTGACTTGGTGACCTTGCCCTGTTCCGACGTCGGTGAGTACTGACCCTTCGTCAGGCCGTAGATCCGATTGTTGAAGAGCAGGATCTTGACGTTGACGTTCCGGCGCAGCGCGTGGATCAGGTGGTTACCGCCGATGGACAGGGCGTCGCCGTCGCCGGTGATCACCCACACCGACAGGTCGGGCCGCGACGAGGCCAGGCCGGTGGCAATCGCGGGAGCGCGGCCGTGGATCGAGTGCATGCCATAGCTGTTGACGTAGTACGGCAGCCGCGATGAGCAGCCGATACCAGAGATGATGACGAGGTTCTCTCGCGGGATCTCCAACTCTGGCAGGAAGGACTGGAACGCGGCGAGGATGGCGTAGTCACCGCAGCCCGGGCACCAGCGGACTTCCTGGTCGGATTTGAAGTCCTTGGTGGCGAGCTTCGAGTCCGCCTTCGGCACGAGCGTCAGCGAGGCGAACCTGTGCTGCGGCTCGGGAAACTCCGTGCTCGCTGCGCCGTTAGCGGACGAGCCGTTGCCGTTGCTTTCTGCGTCGTCAGACATGGGCGATCACATCCTCGATGACGTCGGCGAGCTCGGCCGCCCGGAATGGCAGGCCCCGAACCCGGTTGTAAGACACCACGTCGGCGAGATAGCGGCCCCGCAGCAGCAGGGCGAGCTGGCCCAGGTTGATCTCCGGCACCAGCACCTTCTCGTAGGACCTCAGCACATCGCCCAGGTTCGTCGGGAAGGGGGAGAGGTGCCGCAGGTGCGCCTGCGCTACCGGGTGCCCGGCCATCCGAACCCGGCGGACCGCGGCGCCGATCGAGCCGTAGGTCGAGCCCCAGCCCAGGACCAGCACCTTCGCCGTGCCGTCGGGGTCATCGACCGTGACCGCCGGGATGTCGGCCGCGATGCCGTCGATCTTGGCCTGTCGCAGCCGCACCATTTTGTCGTGGTTATCCGGGTCGTAGGAAATATTGCCGGTGGTGTCGGCCTTCTCGATACCGCCGATGCGGTGCTCGAGACCGGGCGTGCCCGGCACAGCCCAGGGGCGAGCCAGGGTCTTCGAGTCGCGCTGGAACGGCAGGAACGGCGGGCCGGCGGCCCCGTCAACGGCCACGTTCCCGCTGGCGAATTTGAACTCATCCCGCAGCCTTGGCAGGTCGTCGACGCGCGGAATGCGCCACGGCTCGGACCCGTTGGCGAGGTAGCCATCGGACAGGATGATCACCGGAGTGCGGTACTTGACCGCGATCCGTACTGCCTCGAGCGCGGTGTCGAAGCAGTCAGCTGGGGTGGCGGGCGCGACGATGGCGACCGGCGACTCCCCGTTGCGGCCGAACATCGCCATCAGGAGGTCGGCCTGCTCGGTCTTGGTGGGCATTCCGGTGGACGGCCCGGCGCGCTGGATGTCGCAGATGATCAGCGGGAGCTCTACCGAGGTCGCGAGGCCAATGGTCTCGGCCTTGAGGCACATGCCAGGACCGGACGTGCTGGTCACGCCCAGGCTGCCGCCGAAGGACGCGCCGAGCGCCGCACCCACGCCGCTGATCTCGTCCTCCGCCTGCATGGTGCGCACGCCGAACCGCTTGAGCTTGGACAGTTCGTGCAGGATGTCCGAGGCCGGGGTGATCGGGTACGAACCGAGGAACAGCGGCAGCCCCGAGCGACGGGACGCGGCGACCAGCCCATAGGCGAGCGCGGCGTTCCCGCTGATGTTGCGGTAGGTGCCAGGCTGGAGCCGGGCTGGCTGGACTTCGTACTGGACTGAGAAGTCCTCGGTGGTCTCGCCGTAATTCCAGCCGGCCTGGAATGCGGCCTTATTCGCGGCGAGGATCTCCGGACGGGAGGCGAACCGAACGTCCAGGAATCGCAACGTGCCCTCGACCGGCCGGTTGTAGAGCCAGGACAACAACCCGAGGGCGAACATGTTCTTCGCCCGCTCGGCATCCTTGCGCGTGACGTCGAAACTCTCGAGGGCCTTCACGGTGACGGACGTCAGCGGGATGGAGTGGACTTGGTAGCCATCGAGCGAGCCGTCCTCGAGCGGGTTGCTTTCGTAGCCGACCTTGCCGAGGTTGCGCTTGGTGAACTCATCGGTGTTGGCGATGATGTCGGCGCCGCGCGGCAGATCATCGATGTTCGCCTTGAGCGCGGCCGGATTCATGGCCACCAGCACGTCGGGCGCGTCCCCCGGCGTCAGGATGTCGTGGTCGGCGAAGTGCAGCTGGAAGCTGGACACGCCAGGCAGCGTGCCAGCCGGCGCGCGGATCTCGGCCGGGAAGTTCGGCAGCGTCGACAGGTCATTGCCGAAGGTGGCAGTCTCCTGAGTGAACCTGTCACCGGCGAGCTGCATGCCATCGCCGGAGTCGCCGGCGAACCTGATGATGACTCGATCGAGCTGCTGGACCTGCTTGGTCACAGTCAGTCGGCCTCCTTCACGCGCCGAGGCCGGGTGAGGGACACGGTGACGGCGTGCATATCTGCGTGAATACTTTTCTGGTCTTGTCCGCCCCAGGTACCCAGGCGCACAACACAACGGCAGGCCTCTCACCTGGGGTGATCTGCCGACGGAAACGCGCCCGTAACTAAAATCAGATTCTAGTACAGCGGCCGAGCGCGCACATAAGAGCGGCGATACCGGACGGTCATGTCGCAGCGGCTCACTCGGTGTTCAAATTCCGCCACGTATCGTAATCGCCGCCGATGTCGCCCTTCCTAGGCGGGGTCAGCGGGTCGTTCCTGGTTCACCGCGGTCACCAGGTCGATCAGTTGCGCCAGCGTGTCGAGCCTCGTCGTCCGATCGCCGTCCAGCTTGGCTTCGAGGGTCGTGATGCCCGCGTCTCGGTACAGCCGCAAGCGCTCGGCGACCATCGCCTGCGTACCGATCAGGTTCGTCTTCGCGCCGACTTCCGGCGGCACGCGGTCGGCAGCCTCCTCACGCCGCCCGGCCAGCCAGAGCTGCTGCACCGCACGCACGTCGTCCGCGTAGCCCTGGCGTGCGAGCGCGGTGTTATAGAAATTCTGGTCGGGTGAGCCCATGGCGCCGATGGTGAAGGCGTATCCGCGGGCGTGCCGGCTGAGGGCCGCATCGACGTCGTCCGTGAACTCGACCGCGACGGGGGCGACCAGATCGAGGCTCGCCAGCGACCGGCCGGCCAGTGTCGCCCCGGCGCGTAGCCGGCTGATGAACACCTCAGCGTGCTCGGGCATGAACACATTGCCGATCCACCCGTCGGCAACCTCGCCGGTCAGTTCCAGGTTGCGCGGCCCGAGGGCCGCGACATAGACCGGTACCCGTGTCGGCGGCAGCGCCGACCTGAGCGCGCGGCCCGGCCCGCCTGGCAGCGGCAGCTGGTAGACGCGTCCGGCGTGGCGAAGTCGCTCGCCGCCGGCCACGGTCGCAACGATCTCGATCGTCTCGCGCGTCGTCGCGAGCGGCGAGTCGAAGCTGACACCGTGCCAGCCCTCCATGACCTGCGGTCCGCTAGTCCCGACTCCGAGCCGGAACCGCCCGCCGGACAGCAGCTGCAGCGACATGGCCGACATCGCGAGCATCGCGGGCGAGCGAGCGCCCAGCTGGGCGATGGCCGACCCGAGTCCGATTCGCTCGGTCCTGGCGGCCAGGTAGGCCAGCGGAGTGAAGACATCCTGGCCCCAGGTCTCCGCCACCCAGGCGGACGCGGCGCCGATCCGCTCTGCGTCCCGAACGAAATCAGCGTCCTGCGACGAGGCCACCCGCGCAGCAATGCCCACCTGCATCAGCCCATTGTCGCCCCCGAGTTCGCGGTTCCCCTCCGGGCGTAGCATGCGGGGGTGGAGTCCAGCGAACTGCGCTACGAAGACTGCCCGGGCACTGAGGCGGAGCTGATCATCGATGCGCCGCCGGGGGTGGTGTGGCACCTGGTGTGCGACATCCAGATCCCGGCGCGGTTCAGTTCGGAGTTCCAGGGCGGACAGTGGCTGGATGGTGCCACCGGTCCCGCGCTCGGCGCGCGATTCCGCGGCCGGAACTACCACGAGGCGCGGGGGGCGTGGGAGACCGAGTCAACCATCTTCGAGCTGGAACCTGAGCGCACCTTCGGCTGGGCGGTCGGCGATCCGTCCCGGCCCGCCGCGCGGTGGGTGTTCACGCTGCAGCCCGAGGGGACCGGCACCCGCATCACGCAGCGGATGCAGATGGGGCCTGGCGAGAGCGGCATCAGCGAGCTCATCGCGCAGATGCCCGACAAGGAGCACCGCATTCTTCGCCGCCGCCTGGCCGAGCACCAGGCCAACATGACAGCCACCCTGACTGGCATCAAGGCTCTCGCAGAGGCCGGCTAGCACGTGGCCCGGCTCGGGGCGCTACCCGCCCGTGCTGATTGAGGCACCTAGCGGAGAATGAATCGCTCGATCGCGTTGGCAAAGCCCTCGTCCGCGTTCGAGGTGGTAACCCGGCGGGCGGCGCGCTTGACCTCGGGGCTCGACTGCCCCATGGCGATGCTGAGACCCGAATGGGCAAACATCAGCACGTCGTTCGGCATGTCGCCGATTGTCGCGATGTCGTCAGGGTCCAGCTTGTACGTCGCGGCCAGGTACTTCGCCACCGCGCCCTTGTTGGCCTGCGGGTGCGTCACGTCCAGGTAATACGGCTGTGAGGTCGCGGCGCTGACGTGGTCGCCGAACGTGTCATGAACGGCCCCGGTCGCGCGGTCCACAGCGTCGTGATCGTCGCTGACGCCGACCAGCTTGGCCACGCTTCCGGTCAGTCCGTGCACGCCGTCGGACATGACCTTGGGCTCGAACTTCACGGTCCAGCTCTCGCGAGCCACGTGCGGACCTTCTGCCTTGGGCACGTACCAGTCGGCGCCGCTGTAGAGCCACACGTCGAGCTCGAAGGACGACATCATCTCGGCCACCGGGATCACGAGTTCCTCAGGCAGCACCCGCTGCTCGATGACGTTCATGTCACGGTCCACCAGCAAGCCACCGTTGAAGGCGGCGATCGGCGTCCGGATGTCCAGGGGCTCGATCAGCATGGCCATGCCCCGCGGCGGCCGCCCGCTCGTGATCGCAAAAGTCACTCCGCCGTCGTGCAGCTTGTGCACGGCCTCGACGGCCCGATCGGTCAGCACCTTGTCCTGCGTGACGAGCGTGCCGTCGACGTCGGCGAGGAGCAGCCTCACGGTCGGATTCGCCACCGGTCACTCCCTCCCGCGCAGGAATCCTGGCTCGGCTCGGCGGTAGGCGTTGATGACGTCCCGGTACCGCGAGGAGATCTCGTAGACGGCCTCATCATGCGACGCCTGCCCGGCCACGTATTTCTTCAGTGCGTCCTCCCACAGCGTCCGGCCGACCGCGAACCCGTCGAAGCCGTCCACCGCGGCGCCGATCCGCACCCACTCGATAACCTGCTGCTCGTCGGCGCCGCGGCCCAGCACGATGCATTTCACGTTGTCGCGGCCCTCGACCTGGGCCTGCGCAACCACCCGCTCGCAGGCAACCGTCGTGTCCAGCCCCTCGATCTTCCAGATGTCCGGCTCCACGCCGCCCCGCTGGAGGGCCGCGATCGTCGCCACCACCAGATCGGGGCGCAGCTGAAGGTCGTAGGCTCGCTGCTCTCCGCCGAACCGGTGGAGCTGATCCTTCGTGGCCGGCACCAGCAGCTCGAACAGGAACTTGCGGTCCCGTTCCCGCAGCCACTCGCTGAGCCGGGCCAGCCGTTCCGTCTGACGCGCGTTGAGCCCCGCGTCGCCCTCCGGGTTGTAGCGCACCAGGACCTTGCTGAAGGTCGGGTCGAAGGCCTCAATGTGGGCACCGAAGTCATCGCCGTACTGGAACTCGAACTCCTCCTGGCCGGACTTTTCGACCGGCATCGCCAGCTGGACGCGCTCGGCCTTCGCGCGCCGGGCAACACCGGCGCCGAACTCCTCGTCGACGAGGGCGCCGCAGGCATCCCTCGGGGCGCCCTCGGCCAGCGCCCGCACGAGCGCGTCGAAGATGATCTCCTTGACCTTGATGATCCCGTCACGAACCTGCGCGCTCACCGGCTCGGAGACGCCGAACAGGTCGTGCTCGAACGACCCGCGGTGGTCAAAGGCCAGCAGGTAGAGCGTCTTGTCGTAGCCGAGGGTCACGGTTGCCTCGCAGCGGCGGCGGCCGCTAAGCCTGTCTCAGGCAGGTGCCAGCGGTACGGCTCGATGAGCTCCTGAACGGCCGCCGGGCCCCACGATCCCGGCGAGTACGGCTGCACCGGCGGCGGGTTCGTCAGCAGCGGCTCAGAGATCTCCCAGAGCCGCAGGATCCCGTCCGACGAGGTGAACAGGGCCTGGTCCCCGAGCATCGCGTCCAGGATGAGCCGCTCGTAGCCCTCGAGCGCGTTCTCCTCAGCAAACGAGTTGGCATACGTGAACACCATCTGCTCGCTGCCCAGCGCCATCTCCGCGCCGGGCTCCTTGGCCAGGAACTTCGTCGTGATCGAGCCGGGGTCGGCGAAGTCGATGATGATCTCGTTGCGCCGCCCGTCCGGGACGTCCTTGCGGTGCGTCTTGAACATCCGCAGCGGCGGCTCGTGGAAACCAAGCGTGATGACCTGCCGGCCAGCACCCAGGCTCTTTCCCGACCGCAGGAAGAACGGCACGCCCTTCCAGCGCCAGTTGTCGACTTCCGCCTTGAGCGCGATCATGGTCTCGGTCTGGGAGCCGGCCGCCACACCCGTCTCCTGCTGGTAGCCCTGGTACTGACCGCGCACTACGTGCCGGACATCGATGGGCCGCATCGCGTCGAACACCTTGGTCTTCTCCGCCCGGAGCTGCTGGGCGGTGAGCGCGGTGGGCGGTTCCATGGCCACGAATCCGAGCACCTGGAACAGGTGCGTGACGATCATGTCGCGGTAGGCCCCGGTCTTGTCGTAGAAGTTGGCCCGGCCCACGATCGAGAGGGTCTCCGGCACGTCGATCTGGACGTAGCAGATGTGCGAGCGGTTCCACACCGGCTCGAACAATCCATTGGCGAAGCGAAACGCCAGGATGTTGTCGACTGACTCCTTGCCGAGGAAGTGGTCGATCCGGAAGATCTGCGACTCGTCGAACACGGAGTGAACGGCGTCGCCTAGGGCAACCGCGGATTTCAGGTCGGTCCCGAACGGCTTCTCGATGATGACCCGGGACGCCTGGTTGGCCAGTCCCGACTCGCCGAGCATGCCGACGACCGAACTAAAGGCGTCCGGCGGCACCGCTAGATGGAACAGGCGTCGTACCGCGCCGCCGATCTCCTTCTCCGCCCGCGCCATCTCGTCGGTCAGCGCGCTGGTGGCACCCGGATCGGCGGCCGCGAACGACAGGTGCGGCGCAAAGTCGGACCACTTGTCGCCCTCTCGGTCCGGCTTGGTAATGCAGAAGTCCTGGCAGGCCCGCCTGGCGTGCTCGCGGAACTGCTCCGTTGTGATCGCGAACGACTCCGGCGACGTGCCGATGATGCGGAACTTGCGCGGCATCAGCCCGGCCGCGGCGAGGTGGAACAGGCCGGGCAGCAGCTTGCGCTTGGCGAGGTCGCCGGTCGCGCCGAACAGGACGATGACGTGGTCGTCGGGCCGACGGCTGCCGGAGGCAGGCCTGGCCTGGGGGCGGGGTGTGTCAGCCGGGGCGGCGGTCATGGAGTCCTCATCACTCGTGGGCAGGGGAGGTGCCGTGGGCTGCTACAGCGCCCGGGGCCGCGGCGCTATCGGCGAGCACGAGGGAGCGCCCAGCCTGTACCCGGCCCGCGGGGATGGACTCGTCCCCGGCAAGCAGCCTGGCGAGCGGGTCACGCTTGTCCGCGCCGGTGATCAGCCACAGCAGCTGATCGGCTCGGGCCAGCGCGGGATACGTCAGGGTCATCCGCTGCTGCCCCTGGTACGGCTGCGTGAGCGCCACCAGCGTCTGTGTGACGGAGAGCACCGGATCGCCCGGCACCAGGGACGCCGTGTGACCATCCGGGCCAAGGCCCAGGTGGACGAGGTCGAATCGGTCCGGCAACCCGGCCGCGTACCGTGCGGCCGCTGCATCGAGGTCGCCGTCGTTCACGGGCATCGGGCGGACAGTTGCGGGGGCGTCCCCGATGCTCTCCCGCAGATGGGTGAGGTTGCGCGAGGCATCGCCCTCAGGCGCTACGCGCTCGTCCACCTGGAACAGTTCGATGTCCGTCCAGGGCATGTCCTCGTGAGCGAGCGCCGCGAACATCGCCCACGGCGTGTGCCCGCCGCTCACAGCGAAGGTGAACCGGCCGCGTGCTGCCACCGTCGTCCGCGCCCGCGCGGCCACGTAGCTCGCCGCCTGAACGGCGACCGCGTCGGCGGTGGCTGCCACCGCTAGCTCGTGCCGCACCAGCAATCAGCCCTTCTTCTCTGCGTGCCCGCCGAACTCCGAGCGCATCGCCGAGAGGATCTTGTCCCTGAAGTCACCGAGGCCACGCGACTCAAACCGCTCGTACAGCGCGGAGGTGATCACCGGCGCCGGCACGCCCTCCTCGACCGCGGCGAGCACAGTCCACCGGCCCTCGCCCGAGTCGGACACGTAGCCGGCGAAGTCATCCAGCTCGGGCGACTTGGCGAATGCGGCCGCGGTCAGGTCGACGAGCCACGAACTGACGACCGACGCGCGCCGCCAGACCTCGGCCACCTCGCCGACGTCGATCTGATACCGGTACGCCTGCGGATCGAGGAGCGGCGTGGTCTCCGCGTCGGTTTCCTGGTGCCCGGCCATCCCAACGTCCGCGTGCTTGAGGATCGACAGGCCCTCGGCGATGGCCGCCATCATTCCGTACTCGATGCCGTTGTGAATCATCTTGACGAAGTGTCCGGCGCCGTTCGGCCCGCAGTGCAGGTAGCCCTGCGGTGCCGTGCTGCCATCGGGCTGAGAGAAGCTGCGCCCGGGTGTCACCTCGGCGCTGCCCTCACCAGGCGCGATCGTCTTGAAGATCGGGTCGAGGTGCGCGACGGCGCTGTCGTCGCCGCCAATCATCAGGCAGTAGCCGCGCTCCAGCCCCCAGACGCCGCCACTGGTGCCGACGTCGACGTAGTGAAGGCCGAGCTTCGCCAGGTCGGCCGCGCGGCTGATGTCGTCGCGGTAATAAGAGTTGCCGCCGTCGATGACGATGTCGCCCGGGGCCAGCAGCGGCTTCAGTCCCTCCAGCGTCGATTGCACGACGCTCGCCGGCACCATGATCCACACGACCCGTGGCTGCGCCAGCTTGCCGACAAACTCCTCCAGCGCAGCCGCCCCGGTCGCGCCCTCGGACTCGAGCTGCTTCACCACGTCAGGATTGCGATCGAACGCCACGCACTGGTGTCCGTCTCGCATCAGGCGGCGCACCAGGTTGGCACCCATGCGGCCGAGCCCGATCATGCCGAGTTGCATTGGCGTGTCCGTTGGCATGGCTAGCCTCTCCAAATTCTTAGGGAACGTGGTCGCTAGGACCCGGTCTTGAGCTTCCGGTATCGCCGTATGAGGGCGTTGGTCGAGGAGTCGTGGTGCAGGAACGGCTCCGCCGCGGACTCGAGTTCCGGCGCGATCTGGCTGGCCAGCGCCTTGCCGAGCTCGACCCCCCACTGGTCGAACGAGTCAATCTGCCAGATCGCGCCCTGGGTAAACACGCTGTGCTCATAGAGCGCGATCAGCGAGCCGAGCAGCCGTGGCGTCAGCCGCTCGGCGAGCAGCACATTCGTGGGCCGGTTGCCCGGCATCACCCGGTGGGGTACGACGTGCTCCGGCGTGCCCTCGGCCCGGACTTCTGCCTCGGTCTTGCCGAACGCCAGCGCCTGGGCCTGAGCGAACACGTTCGAGGTCAGCAGGTCGTGGTGGTTCCCCAGCGGGTTGAGCGATTGGCAGAATCCGATGAGATCAACCGGGATCAGACTCGTTCCCTGATGAAGGAGCTGGTAAAAGCTGTGCTGGCCGTTGGTGCCCGGCTCACCCCAGAACACCGCCCCGGTGTCGTAGTCGACGGCCTCGCCCGCGAGCGTCACGCGCTTGCCATTGGACTCCATGGTCAGCTGCTGCAGGTAGGCGGGGAACCGCTTGAGGTACTGCTCGTACGGCATGACGCCGACCGTCTGGGCGCCGAAGAATTCGCGGTACCAGACGCACAGCAGGCCCAGGATGACGGGGAGGTTCTGCGCCAGCGGCGCGGTACGGAAGTGCTCATCCATCGCGTGAAAGCCAGCCAGCAGCTCGGCGAATCCGTCCGGCCCGATCGCGATCATCGTGGACAGCCCGATCGCCGAGTCCATCGAGTAGCGGCCGCCGACCCAGTCCCAGAAGCCGAACATGTTCGCGGTGTCGATGCCGAACGCGGCCACCTTCTCGGCGTTGGTGGACACCGCCACGAAGTGCTTGGCGATCGCCGCTTCGTCACCGCCGAGCTGGGCGAGCACCCAGTCGCGAGCCGAGCTCGCGTTGGTCAGCGTTTCCAGCGTCCCGAACGTCTTGGAGGAGATGATGAAGAGCGTTTCGTCCGCGTTCAGGTCGCGGGTTGCCTCGACAAAGTCGGTAGCGTCCACGTTGGACACGAACCGGAAGGTCATGTCGCGGTCGGAGTAATACCTGAGGGCTTCGTAGGCCATGACCGGACCTAGGTCGGAGCCGCCGATGCCAATGTTGATGACGTTGCGGATCCGCTTTCCCGTGTGGCCGGTCCATTCGCCCGATCGGACCTTGTCGGTGAACGCGCGCATCCGGTCGAGGACCTCGTGAACTTCACGCACGGCGTCGTGGCCGTCGACGACCAGGGTTGCCGTCCTCGGCATCCGCAGCGCGACATGCAGGACCGCTCGGTCCTCCGAGACGTTAATGTGCTTGCCGGCGAACATGGCGTCGCGGTGCTGCGGCACGCCGGATTCGGAGGCCAGCTCCACGAGCAGAGCCATGGTTTCTTCGGTGATGCGGTTCTTGGAGTAGTCGAGGTAGATGCCCTCGGCTTCGGCCGTCAGCCGCTCGCCCCGGCCTGGATCGGCGGCGAACAGGTCGCCCAGGTGTTGCTCCCTGATCTCGGCGTAGTGCCGCTCCAGCGCCTGCCAGGCCTTGCGCTCGCGCAGCGGCGGGACGTCCGTCATGTCGCGTCTCCTTCGATGAGCAGGCCTCCGGACGACTTCTAGCCAGCAGGTCCTATCCCACCATGGTCCTATCGCAGCACGGCGCGAGACACCGCTGAACCCAGGGTGGCGCGATACCGTGGTACAGGACATGACGACCGACCGGCGGGCAGCTATGGGTGCGCGGCTCTTGCTCCGGGTCACTGGGGCAGGGCTGCTGATCGCGGCTGCGGCCATACACCTCGACCTGTACCTGACCGGCTACCGAACAATCCCGACAATCGGCCCGCTCTTCCTGTTCCAGGTGATCGTGGGCTTCGCCCTGGGGCTGGCCGTGCTGGCGACAGGCAGCCGTCTCGCCGCCGCCGCCGGGGCCGTATTCGCGCTGTCCACTCTGGGCGGCTACTTGCTCACCGTGCAATTCGGGCTGTTCGGGTTCCGCGAAGTGCGCACGACCGCCGGGATTGTCGCCGGCATTATCGAGGTGCTGGCGTTCGCCGCGCTGGCCGTTCTGGCGGCGACGCCACCCAGAGCGTCCGCAGCGCACGCGGCGCACGAGGCACACAATCCGTGGGTCGGACGGGCTGTCGACGGCGTCAGCGGTCCGCAGGCTGGGCTCGGCGCGGCCGTTGTCTCGATCGTCGCCCTGGGCCTGCTCGCGGGCGCGCTGGCCGGTGCTGGGGCTGCGAGTGCCGGTAATTCCGGTACCGGTACTGCGGCCCAGGGCACCTCAGGCGGTAGCCTGCGGGCGGCCAGCGTGCATGGGACGACGGTCCTGACCAACGAAGCCGGGAAGACGCTGTATTGGTTCGCGCCTGACACGCCCACCAAATCGGTGTGCAACGGGTCATGCGCCGCGTACTGGCCGCCTGTCACGGGACCGCTGACGGCGGCCGCGGGCGTGCACGGCACGCTCGGCACGATCCATCGGGCTGACGGCTCGGTGCAGCAGACCTACAACGGGCATCCGCTGTACACCTATGTCGGTGACTCGGCGCCAGGGCAGGCGAACGGCAACAACCTGAACATCAACGGCGGCTTGTGGCACGAGGTGGTCGTGACCGGCTAAGCCGGCCAAGCTCAAGACAGTCACGCCAGAAGCTATGTCCCGGCGTGCGGTGGTACGCGCCGCTATCGCGCTCCCGACCGCTACGGCCAGCAGACACAGTGGACTCGCGAGATCGCGAACGTTGTAGATGGACAGCGTGGCTCCGATGGCCGCCAGGCCATAAGACGGCAACATGAGCCACGAGCGGTCCACAATGACGATCACCGGTACCACGCCAGCCCCGACCAGGAGGACGTCGTAGTACTGGTGATAGGTGCACAGCAGCGTCATGGAAATGACCAGGCAGAGCACCGGCGGATTAGCGATTCGCCGGGAGTGCTGCGGCAGGCTGGCGAGACAGACAAGGCACAGGGCGACCAGTGCCAAGCCGGCGGTTACCTGTAGTCGGGTGCTGGTCACCCCGAACGCTCGCAGGAGTGCACCCAGGTCAATCCGGTTGCTCTTTTGTCCGAGGTGAAAGGCGGCGCCAGAGCTGAACGCCCCGAAGAAACCCCGGAATCCGAAGTTGGCGATCTCCACTCCGACCGCAGGCGCCGAGCACACGGATAGGAGTGTCATGCCTCGCCAGAGCACTGGCCAGCCATGGAGAACCAGGAGCGCCAGCGCCAGGGGGATGCCTGTCTGCAGGGTGGTAGCCGCGAACAGGAAGCCGAGCCCGGCGAGCCATGGCCGACGCGCGCGGACGAGGATGGCGAGCCCGAGCAGGATGAAAGCCGTGGGCTGGCCGAGCAGCAGAGTTTCCGGGCCGCCACCCACGCCGACGGCGAAGGCACCGCACGCCGCCGAGGCCAGAACGGCCCACGGCGCTGCTGGCCGCGCCAGTATGAAGACGGCCGCCCAGATCGCGAGGACGCTCGCGAGCGTAAACGCAAACAGCGCGACAGGGATGGGCAGTGCCGCAAAAGGCGCCTGCCAGAGCAGCGACGCGGGCACATGCTGGCTCACCGGCCAGGCTGGCTCAATGCCAGGGATGACGGCGTGCGTGGGAGCGTAGATGTTGCCGCCCGACATCAGGTCGCGCACAGCCCACCAGGTGTTGTTCCAGAAATCCTGCCCAGCGAGGACCACTGTCGGGTGGCGATAGGCCGCCAGCTCCTGGTACATCGCCCAGCAGGTAACACAAGCAGCGACGGTGCCGGCCGCCACCCAGGCGAGCATGTGGCGGGCGTCGCGACCGGGCCGCAGGCTGAACGTGCTAGCCATGTTCAGCGGCGGACGTACAGGACCGCGACCTGATCAGCCGCGCGCAGCTGCCACTGCGGGTCGTGCCTCAGGCGTCGGGCTAGGCCATAGCGTGGCGGAACGAGTACGCAGCCAGCTCCGGCTAGCCCAGCGGACAGGTTGCCATTTCCGTTCAGCACGCGCTCTTCTGCAAGCAGGACCGCGCGACCGTACAAGTTGTTGCGGGAGTCCAGGGAAACGAGTACATCAGGCCGGGTGAGAATCACGTATCCGCCGATCTGGTAGCTGTTCACCAGGCGGCATCCGTGCGGGATCTCGGCCACCAGCGCGACAGGGAAGGTGGCGGGCTCAGGCCGGCCAATGTGGGCCAGACTGGGCGCAGCGAGAGCCACGAGCGCGAGGAGCGCAAGGGCACCGCATCGTCGGAACATCACCTTGCGGCTCGTCAGGTATCGGCGGATCGAGTCTGGCGGATCCGACGCGAACGCCGCGAGCACTGGCGTTGCGAGGATCACCGCGAACGGAAGCATCCTGTTCGCCACGACCGCGCCTGCAACACCGATCGCAAGCCCTGCGCACAGCACCGCCTCGCGTCGGCGCCAGGCGATGACCAGCGCCGCCAGCCCTGCCGCGAGCGCAACGATTTGCACGGGGTCAGCCAAGTCCACCGGCACCCACTCGACAATGAGCCCTGCCGAGTCGGACTGCACCTGGCCGGCCTGGTGCAGCACGTCGATCCCGTAAGGGTTGGCCAGGCAGCCCGCGGCGGCGACGACGGTTGCCGCTGCTGCGTACCGCCAGGATGTGCCGCGGCGGGCAACCGCCAGCAGCACAGCGGCAACACCGGTCATGGCGACCGCAAGGAGCGCCGCGGCATGCAGGTTTACCCAGACCACGGTCAGCACGCCAACCAGCGCAACCGCTCCCCAGCGAGCGCGTCCCTGCTCGATCCGGCGCAGCAGGAGCACGAGTAGCAGCACTGCGACGTAATCCACCAGTTGGGGGCGTGCTGAAAGCCAGCCCGCAAGTGGCGCGGCAGCGAGGAAGAGCGACGCTGCGGAGACGGGGGCCGAAGCGCCGAGCTTACGGGCCAGCAACAGAGCCAGGGCCGCGATCCCGAGGGTGATCACTGCGCATATCGCTGCGGCGCCTGGCAACCCGCCAAGCCGGTACCCGACGGCCAGCAGTACGTCGAAGCCCCAGGAATTCTGGAAGTACGGCTTGCCGTACATGGTCCAACTGAATGTGTCGGTGGCGGGGATGACGTGGTTCGCCATCGTGACGAGGCCGATGCGGATCTGCCAGAAGGTATCGGCTTCTGACATTATCCCGGCCCGGAACACCACCAGCGGCACGAACGAGAGCCACGCCAGTATCCACGGCACGCGCCCGGCCCCGGCGCGCCGCAGGAGGTCGCCAGTGACGCCGCTCGTCTGCCCGCTCACCGTCGTGGTCATGCGCGGACTCCCGGTCCGGCCGCCATGATGGCCAGCAGCGCACCGCCTATCAGGTAGGGGCCGAAGGTGAGCTGGCTGTGCAGGGTTACCCGGCGGGCCGCAAGCAGGGCTAGCCCGGCTAGGCCGGCGAGCACGAAGCCGAGCGCCGCGCCGCCGAGCACAGCCCGCCAGCCCAGCCACCCCAGCGCTAGCCCAGCCAGCCCGGATACCTTGATGTCGCCGCCGCCGATCCCGCCCGGCCGGATCAAGCCAAGCAGCAAGTAGGTGCTGCCCAGGGCAAGTCCCCCGATCAGCGCGCGGGCCAGCGGCCAGGCATCGTGGCCGACCAGCGCTGCCACCGCCAGCAGGGCAAGCAACGCCGGGTAGGCGGGCAGAGTCAGCCGGTCGGGGAGGCGCTGTACCTGCAGGTCGATGGCAGCGAGCGCGACCCCTAGTGCGCCGAGCACGCAATACGCGGCGACCTCTGGAGTGCCCGCGAACCGTCCGGCCAGCGCACCGACTGTCGCCGCGCACGCCAGTTCCTGCAGCGGGATCGGTCCGAGCCGGGCACGGCAGGCCGCGCACCGGATCGCGCTCACGTGCGGAAGCGGGGCGTCGCACTTCGGGCACGTGGTCCTCGGCGGTTCGCCCGCCGGCACAGCGAGCCGCAGGACCACACCGCGCAGTGCCATGCCGACCAGCAGGCCGGCGAATGCGCCCGCGATGGCCCATCCGGTGTTCACTGTGCGCCTCTCCTACGGCTCGGAAAAGTCGACTCACCCTACGCAGGACCAACAGGTTTCTGCAGGCAGGTTCGCCTCGTGTCAGCCGATCGGAGGACATGCCGGCCGACCTGGCAGAAGTCCACGCCGGCCGGCCAACCCCGGGTCAGCGGCACCTCTGGCGGGTGGCGCTCCGTGCCACACTGCCGTGACCTGGGCCCACTCGGACTAGCTGTACACGGGGCCCCATTGCACAAGGAGAGGTCCCATGCTCAAGCACTTCGTTTCGGCGCAGAACTTCCTCACCAGGCAGCTCCGCTCCGACCGCGGCGCGACCGCCGTGGAGTACGGCCTGCTCGTGGCCCTGATCGCTGCTGTGATCGTCGCGATCGTGGTCGTGGTCGGCCACCAGGTTTCTAACGCGTTCCAGACCGTCAGCAACAGCCTGCAGTAGTCGGCTGTCGCCATTCGACGATGAAACACAATGACCGCGGCGCGAGCGCGGTCGAGTACAGCCTCATCATCGCACTGATCGCCGCGGTCATCTTCGGCGTTGTGATGCTGCTGGGACAGCACGTGGTGACCGCGTATTCAACCGTCGTGGGCAAGTTCTAGCGAAGGTCAGGGCAACGATGACAAGGCAAGGACGGCGCGGCAGCGCGAACTCGGACCGCGGCGCTGCTGCTGTCGAGTTCGCGCTGCTGCTGCCGCTTCTGGTGCTCCTGGTCTTCGGCATGATCGACTTCGGCCGCGCGATCAACGCCCAGATCACCATCACTCAGGCCGCTCGCGAGGGCGCCAGGGTGCTGGCGCTCCCTGGCGGGACGACGGTGGGATCCGACGGTCTGCCGGCCTACCAGGACCGAGCGATAGCCGCTGGCATCGGGCTCGGGCTTGGCGCGTCCAACATCACGGACCTCCCCGACAGCAGCGCCACTCCTGAGACCGGCTGCCCGAGCGGATCTGGCAACACCGGCGACGACGCGGTGGTGCAAGTCACCTACACGTTCAGGTTCATCACCCCGGTTGGCTCGATCTTCGGTGCGACGAAGACGCTGACCGCAGAGGGAGTCATGCCATGCGAAAACTAGCGCGGCGGCTGCTTCACCTGGCCGGCCGGGACGACCGCGGGGCGGTCGGCGTCATCGTCGCGGTACTGGTCGCCGGCGGCGTGTTGCTGGGCTCGGCCGCCCTGGTGATCGACGTCGGCCAGATCTACCAGAACCGGGCCGAACTGCAGAACGGCGCTGACGCAGCCGCGCTGGGGATAGCTCGGCAGTGTCTGCACACGCAGGGGCCCTGCGTTCAGGCGACTGCGCAGAGCACGGCGCTCGGGTACGGCAACTCCAATGCCTCCACACTCACCCAGGACACCGCTGGTGTCTTTGTGGTCTGCGGATCGGATGGCCTGAGTTCCTGCTCGTCCAGCATTTACGGCGACGGGCTGACGAGCTGCCCGAAGGACCCGACGGACGGCTCGAACTTCGTCGATGTGCTGACCGAGACGAAGCTGAAGAGTGGCTCGACGCTGCTACCGCCCGTCTTCGCCAGAACCATAGTCGGCAACTCGACCTACAACGGCACAACAGTGAAGGCGTGCGCGCAGGCCGAGTGGGGCGGCGCGCTGCAGAGTGACTCGCTGGCCCTGACGCTTTCCCTCTGCCAATGGCAGGACCTCACCAGCTCAGGCGGCAGCGGCTTCAATACGCCCGTTGCGGTCTTCATCAAGGGCAAGGCGAAGCAGTGCGCCGGCCCGGCCGGGCAGAACATGCCGGGCGGGTTCGACTGGCTGCAGCAAACCAGCAGCAGCACGTGCACCGCCTACATCGATCTGACGACCGACACCACGGTGAACAACACGGGTAACAACGTCTCCGGTGCGTGCAAAGCAGCGCTCGTCGACGATGTCAACTCTGCGATCGCGGGCAAGCCGGTGACCGTGTTCGTCCCGGTGTTCGGCTGCAATCAGTCGGCGCCCGCATGGTGTCCGGTTACCGGCACAGGGTCCAACGCGCAGTATTACGTCGTTGGACTGGCGGGCTTCGAAATCCTCGGGTACGCCAACATCCCTGGCCTGAAGGACAACGGCACCAACAGCGCATGTACCTCGGTGGGCGGGTCAGGCGGTAACGCGCCGTGCATCGAGGGCCAGTTCGCCGAGGGCCTCGACCCTGTGGCCAATCACGTCACCCCGACGCCGGGCCCGTTCGGCGCCAACGGAATCAAGCTCACCGGCTGATGGCCAGCCAACCTGAATTGAGGAACGAATGACTCGCCGCATAGTGACCATCGCAGCTGCCGTGCTGCTCGCCGTGCTTGGTGCCGTCGGCGTACTGGACTACGTGCACCAGGCCGACCAGCGCGCGCTGGCAGGGATGCACGCGGTCAACGCCTATGTGGCCACCGCACAGATCCCGTCCGGAACGTCGGCTGCCACAGCCGTGCGGGAAGGCCTGCTGGTCAGGCAGCAGTTTCCGGCCTCTTCGGTGCCGGACGACGCGGTCCGCTCGATCACGCCGACCCTGTCCGGCTTGGTGCTGACCAGCGGCCTCGCTTCAGGTCAGATGCTGCTTAATCCCATGCTGGGCGTGTCGGTGCAGACCTCGTCAGCGTTGCCGATACCGGCGGGCATGGTCGCGGTAACGCTGCAGTTCTGCGTGCAGCAGGCCGTCGGCAACTACATAACCCCCGGCTCGCAGGTCGCTGTGTTCAACACCTTCGTCAACGGGACGCGGAAGAGCGCGACCGGAGCCTGCTCGCAGGCGGGCTCCGGTACCGCGAACCAGTCGATCCAGACCCGGATCGTGATGTCCAAGGTCCTCGTGCTCGCCGTTGGGGAGGGGACTGCGACGCCCCCGTCCTCGACGACCACCACGGCTGATGCCCCGGCTACCAGCTCGGCGGGCTCCACGCCGGGGACCATCTACCTGACGCTGGCCGTGTCGCAAGAGGACGCGGAGCGGCTGATCGAGCTGGGACAGGGCGGCTCGCCGTACCTGGCGCTGCTGACGAGCTCCTCGGCCGCCAAGGCCGACGCCCCATTCCAGCCGTAAGGGCAAACACGATGACGATCTTGTGCGAACCCGAGGCTACGGCTGCACAGTCGCACTCACCGGAAGACGTCGGTGAGATCCGACGAGCCGACACTGTGTGGGAAGCTGCCCGGCTGCTCTCCAGCGATCCGTCGGAACTGCTGGTGATCATCGGGCCCACCGTCCCCGTCGATGAGGCGCTTCGCTTTGCCGAGGCGCTGAGGCCGGTCCGTCCGGCCGCGGGTGTCGTCCTCATACGCGCGCGGGTAGACGTGGGCATCCTCACTGAGGCGTTGCGCGCCGGGGTCCGCGAGGTGGTGCAGGCCGGCGACCAGGCAGCATTGTCGGCTGCCTGTCAGCGGTCCAGGGAGGTCTCTGAAGGTCTGCTTTCCGGTCCGGTGCCGGAGGCCAGCGCCAGGCCGGCCGGCGAAGGCCGGATCGTCACCGTCTTCTCAGCGAAGGGCGGTACCGGGAAGACCACCCTGGCGATCAACCTGGCGGTCGCGCTCGCCAAGGAAGGGCGCCGGGTGTGCCTGGTCGATCTGGACCTGGCGTTCGGTGACGTCGCCATCAGCGTCCAGCTCAGTCCTGCGCGCACGATAGTCAACGCGCTGCCGATGGCGGGTCACGTGGATACGACCGGGGCCGCGTCGCTGCTGACCCGGTACCGGGCAGGACTGGACATGCTCCTGGCACCGACGACGCCTGGCGACGCCGAGAAGGTACCGCCCGCGTTGGTCCGCGAGCTGCTGACCGTGCTGAAGGGCATGTATGAGTACGTCGTCGTCGACACGCCAGCGCAGTTCAGTGAACACGTGCTGATCGCGATGGACGCCAGCGCCCATCACGTGCTCCTGACCACTCCGGATTTCCCGGCGCTCAAGAACCTGCGCGTCACGCTGGACACCTTCGACATGCTGTCCTATCCGGGCGAGATCCGGTCGGTGGTTCTCAATCGCTCGGACGCGAAGGTGGGCCTGACCGCCGAAGACGTTGCCAGGGTGGTGCGCAGCCCGATTGCCCTGCACGTCCCGTCCAGCCGGGAGGTCCCGGTGTCGATCAACAAGGGGACACCGATCGTGCTCGACAACCCAGCCCATCCGGTCAGCCAGGCGATCATCAGGTTCGCGCGGCAGAAGCTGCAGACGAGCGCGGTCACGCCCCGACCTTCGGAGCCAGCTGCTCGGCGCGGCGCAGGAAGGTGGAGCCGATGAGCCTGATCGAGCGACTGGCACAGCAGTCGGTAGCAAATGCTCCGGCGCTCGCGCCAGAGCAGCGCCCGGCAACGCGGCGGGTCAGCCGGCATGCTGACCCGTTCGCGGCCGTCAAGCGCAGCGTCCACGAGGCGCTACTGGAAGACCTGGGACCGAGACTTTACGACTCGCATCTGGATGCGCGGGAGCTAGAGGAACAGGTCATCCAGACCCTGCGGACCGTGCTGCAGCGCGAGGAAACCCCGCTGACGATGGCCGATCGCGCGCGGATCGCGCGTGAGGTGGCCGATGAGATCCTCGGGCACGGGCCGCTGGAGCCGTATCTGCGTGACCCCGAGATCACCGAGATCATGGTGAACGGTCACGATCAAATCTACGTCGAGCGCGCCGGGCGGATTTATCCCGTCGATGTTGCCTTCGCCGACGAGAGCCACCTGCGGAGGACGATCGAGAAGATCGTGTCCAGGGTCGGCCGCCGGGTAGACGAGGCGAGTCCCATGGTGGACGCCCGGCTTCCCGATGGCAGCCGCGTCAACGCTGTAGTGCCGCCGGTCGCCCTCGATGGCTCCCTCCTGACCATCAGGAAGTTTGCTGCTGATCCGTTCACCGTCGATGACCTCATCAGCTTCGGCACGATGACCGCGCCGGTGTCAGAGTTGCTGAAAGCTTGCGTACGGGGTCGTCTCAGCGTCCTCATCGGCGGCGGTTCGGGCGCCGGCAAGACGACCACGCTGAACGTGCTGTCGTCGTTCATCCCTGGCGATGAGCGAATCGTCACTATCGAGGACGCGGCTGAGCTTCAGCTCCGCCAAGAGCACGTTGTTCGGATGGAATCTCGGCCGCCCAACCTGGAGGGCCGGGGTCAGGTCGCGATCCGCGACCTCGTCCGCAACTCGCTGCGGATGCGGCCAGACCGGATCGTGGTCGGCGAGGTCCGCGATGCCGCAGCCCTCGACATGCTGCAGGCGATGAACACCGGACACGATGGGTCGATCACCACCGTGCACTCCAACTCGCCCAGAGACTCACTGGCCCGTCTGGAGACCATGGTGCTGATGGCCGAGATGGACCTGCCGCAGCGTGCCATCCGCGAGCAGATGGCGTCGGCCATCCAGCTCATCGTGCATCAGACCCGGCTCAAGGACGGCACCCGACGGATCACGCACATCACCGAGGTCGAGGGCATGGAGGGAGAGGTCATCACGCTGCAGGACATCTTCCTGTTCGACTTCCACGCGGGCGTGGACGAGAACGGCAAATACCTCGGAACGCTCCGCAGTACCGGCCTGAGACCGCGGTTCCTGCAAACGCTGACGGACCGCGGTATCCGGCTTCCCGTCACGATGTTCGGGGAATACGGCCGGTGAGCATGCTCAGGGCCGTACGTGCGGTCGCGGCGGTCGCGGCGGTCGCCGTCGTTGCATTCGGTGCGGGCACGGCGCACGCGACGATAAGCTCGCCCGCGCCGACACGCGCCGTGATGATCCTCCTCGACGTCAACACCACGTTCCCGGCTGCCGATGCCGGTGCTGAGAATGCTGCCGCTCAGGCATACCTGAATGCGCTTCCGGCCGATGTCCGCGCAGGGCTGATCACGTTCTACGGATCATGGAATCTTGTCACGCGCCCGACGACCGACCGCCACACCGTGGCAACGGCGATCTCTTCGGCACCGCGGGTAGGTGTTCGTTCCACCGGCCTGCCCGAAGCGCTGACCGGTGCCCGGTCAGCGCTGTCCGCGCTAGGCCAGTCTGTAGACGCGCGGGTGGTGGTGCTCTCGGACGCTGAGGAACTCACCGGGACCCTCCCCGCGTCGGCCGTGCCGGTCGACGTCGTGACGTGGGCCTTCGAGAGCGATGACGACGCGGTGGCGCTGCAGAGCCTGGCAGCGGCTTCGGGCGGTAAGTCAGTCGGTCCGGCGGCCGCGGCGACGCTCGCCTCGGCATTCGCCGCGCTGGCACCATCGCCAGTCCCGAGTGCGGTTCCGCCTCCGCACCACACAGCGACCGCCGTGGCACCGCTACCGGCCTCGGCGCCCTGGCGCTTCTCCGCGCCGTTGCTGGCCGCGGTCGGCGCGATGGTAGTCGCGATTATCGCGATCGTCGTGATCGCATCGGGCTTGTCGAGGTCGGGTCGCCGTGGGCGACAGCTCGCCGGGATGGTGGCACAGTACGGGCCGTCGCATGCAGCGCGCAGGCCAGAAGACAGCGTCGAGCGAAGAAATTCGCGCGGCAAGGTTGCCGATGCCGCGGTCGGGCTGGCTGAGCGTGCGCTCGAGGTGAGGGGGATCGACCGGACGCTGGCTGCGCGGCTGGACGTCGCCGGCCTGACGATCAGGCCTGCCGAGTTCGTGGTGCTGGGCGCGTGTGCGAGCTTCGTGCTGGCGGCCGGCCTGACGATACTTGTCGGCAACTTCCTGATCGGCGTGCCTGCCGGCTTGCTGGTCGGCTGGCTCGGCATGCGGCTGCTGGTGAGCCTCCGGATGGGTCGGCGCCGTGCTGCGTTCGGAGACCAGTTGCCAGACGTACTGCAGCTGATCGCGAGCTCGCTGCAGTCCGGGTTCTCGCTGGCCCAGGCGCTCGACGCGGTGGTGCGTGAGGGCAGCCAGCCGGCCGCGGCAGAGTTCTCCCGTGCGCTCGGAGAGGCGCGGATTGGCGCCGACCTCGCCGACGCCCTGGACGGCGTCGGCGCGCGGATGGACAGCCAGGACATGCGCTGGTCCGTCATGGCGATCCGGATCCAGCGCTCCGTCGGCGGCAACCTGGCAGAGGTGCTCAGGAACACCATTGCGACCATGCGCGAGCGAGCGTTCCTGCGGCGGCACGTCAAGGCCCTCAGCGCCGAGGGAAGGCTGTCCGCGTACATCCTCGTGGCGCTGCCGATCCTGCTCGGTGGCTGGCTGTTCTATAGCAGCCGGTCCTACATGCAACTGCTCTATACGACGACATTCGGGCTGATGATGCTCACCGGAGCCATTGCGCTTGTCGTGATCGGCGCATTCTGGATGCGCGCCCTGATCAAGGTCGAGGTGTGAGATGACCGGAACCATGCTGCTCGGGACCGCGGTCGGGGCGCTCACCCTCGCCATTGCCTTGCTGGTGATCTCCGTGGCGCCAGCGCGGCCGTTGCGGGGTGCGGCTCGGGCCCTGGCGGTCATCGAGCAGGGGTACTCCCAGGTAGCCTCCGGCCGTGCGCGGGCGCACCGCAGCTCGGCGTCGTCACCCGGCTGGTTGCGCGCGATCGCAAGGCGGCTATCCCCGGCGGGTACTGCGGCGGCTCTGCAACATCGCCTCGACATCGCCGGCAACCCGGGTAGCTGGACGGCGGACCGGGTCCTGGCCGCGAAGGGTCTCGGGCTACTCGCACTCGGCGTGCTGGGGACGGTGTACGGGCTGGCCATCACGCACAGCATCGGCCTGACGTTCATCGGCCTGGTGGTGGGCGGGGTTGTCGGTTTCTACCTCCCTGATCTGCTGCTGCTCAACGCCGGACAGCGCCGGCAGCAGAAGATTCAGCGCGCACTGCCCGACTCGCTTGACATGCTGACCGTCTGCATGGAGGCCGGTCTCGGCTTCGATGCAGCACTCGCGCAGGTCGCGCAGAACACTGACGGACCGCTCGCGGCCGAGTTCACCCGCGCACTGCAGGAGATGCAGATTGGACAGGCGAGAACCG
Organism: Streptosporangiaceae bacterium; assembly: GCA_035631375.1. Classification (GTDB taxonomy): domain Bacteria; phylum Actinomycetota; class Actinomycetes; order Streptosporangiales; family Streptosporangiaceae; genus JAJYUU01. The sequence goes on along the minus strand of DASQIW010000128.1, from coordinate 27,263 downwards.
ACGCACTGCGGTCCCTGCTCACCAGGACCACCGTGCCCGAGCTGCGGGTGTTCGTTGCTGCCCTGGTCCAGGCGGCTGATCTTGGCATCCCGATCGCGAAAGTGCTGCGCGAGCAGGCCGGAGAGATGCGCATCAAGCGGCGTCAGCGCGCCGAGGAGCAGGCGCAGAAGGTACCAGTCAAGATCATGTTCCCGCTGGTCGTGTGCCTGTTCCCGGCCCTCATGGTGGTGATCATAGGACCCGGTATCCTCCGCATCGCCCACGCGCTGTTCCACGTCAATATCGGTCTGCCGTGACCGCACAGGCCACCACGACAAGCCCACACGGCGCGTCGGCTCCCGAGTCTGGCGCGTACGTCACGCGGACTCGCTGGAGATCTAGTTATCAGCTGGCGTGGCTGCTGGCCGTGGCATCGGTGGCTTTCTTCGCGACCGCGCAGTACTGCCGACAGCTGTACGCGGACACCTACTTCGATCTGTATGCGGGCCGGTACATTGCCGAGCACGGCATCCCGGAACGCAACGTTGTGACGGTGATGGCGCACGGCCAGCCGTGGATAGACCAGCAGTGGCTGGCCCAGCTGATGTTTTACCGCGCATGGCAACTGGGCGGTTACGCGGCTGTCACGGTCCTGTCGCTGATCCTGGTCTCGGCAGGCTTCGCGCTTCTCGGGGCGCTGATGCTGCGTCGCGGCGTGTCCCCGATCAGCATGAGCGCCTGGACGCTGGCCGCCCTAGCGGTGAGTTACGGGTACGCCACGCCGCGGGCGCAGAGCTTCGGTTACCTGTTCGTGCCGCTTGTGCTCTGGCTGGTGCTCGCCGACGATGGCCGCCAGTCGCCCCGCCGGCTCACCTGGCTTTCTCTACCCCTGCTCGTGGTGTGGGCCAACGTACACGGGTCGGTTCTGATCGGTGCGGGGTTCGTGGGCGTGCACGCCGCGGGCCGCGGCTGGCGGGCGCTGCACGACCGCGATTGGCGCGGGCTGGCGTCGTACCTGCTGCTCGGAGCGGGGGCCGCTGTCGCGCCCCTCTGCACTCCGTACGGAGTCGACGTCGCTCGCTATTACCGAAGCCTGATCGGAAACCCGGTCCTCTCGAGCATAGGAGAGTGGGCGCCGTCGAACCCGGCCGCCTCGTACACCTGGGCCTTCTTCGCCGTCGCCAGTGCGGTCGTGACGGCTGCGGTCGTGGGCTGGCGACGGGGCACGAGGCCGCAACCTGAGCTAGCGATCTTCGCCGTCCTCACCCTGGGACTTGCGCTGCTCGCGTTCCGGAACACGCCCTGGTTCGGCTTCGCCGGGTGCCTTCTCGCGGCCGAGATGCTAGCGGGCCGATCCGGACGCTGGTCACCAGCCGCATCCTTCCGCTGGATGCTCGCGGTCACACTGGCGGCCACTGCCATGGTGAGCGCGACAGGCCTGGCTCGCGCACCGGCCAGCCAGTACGAGGCGTTGATCCCGCGCCGGGCGATCGATGTGACGGCGCACCTTGCCGGACGCCAGCTCGGTGTTCCGGTGCTGGCCGATCAGTGGGGCGCCGTGGGACTCCTGTGGCTGCATCCTGAGTCGCTTGGCCGGGTTGCCTTCGACGTGCGAGACGAGGAATACAGCCAGCCCGAGCTGACCTCGCTGGTCGACTTCATGTCCGGCACGGGACCCCGCTGGCAGCGGCTGCTTCGCGGCTACGACCTGGTCGTCGTGTCTCGCAGATGGCATCCCCGCCTCGCGGACGAGATGGCGAGGAGCGGCGGCTGGCGGGTCATCTATACGGATACATCTGGCGTGGTACTTGAGCGCGTCCGCTGACCTGTCGGGCCCCCCCACGGCGCGCGGCCTGCCGAGAGTGTCCGAGCCCGCCCTGCGCTCGCGCGGCAGGGCGGGCGCTGCCAGGCGGGTCAGGGTCGATCCTGCCCTGGTGGTGATGGCCTGCTACCTGGCTGGATCCCTGATCGTGACCTCGCGCTTGTGGGCCGACCCAGGGTCGCGCGTGGTGACGGGCAACGCGCAGGATGCCGACGCGTTTGCCTGGTACCTGCGCTATGAGGCCACCGCGGTCGCGCACGGCAGGCTGCCCGCGCTCGTTACTACGGCGCTGAACGCGCCGCAGGGCGTGAATGTGATGTGGAACAACTTCATGCTGCTACCGGGCGTTGTGCTCAGTCCGGTCACCCTAGCCTTCGGTGCTCAGGTCAGCCTCACCCTGATGACCACGCTGGGGTTTGCGGGCTCGGCTGCGGCGCTGTACTACGTGCTGCGGCGATGGGGGGTCAGCGCGACATCCGCGGGACTGGCTGGCGCGGTGTATGGCTTCTCGCCGGCCCTGCTGCATTCCGCGATCGGCCACTACAACCTGCAGTTTGCCGTGCTGCCGCCGCTGATCGTCGACCGAGTGCTGCGTCTCGCGGTCGCCCGCGACGGACGCTGGCTGCGCGACGGGGTGTGGCTCGGGGCGCTGTGCGCGGCGCAGATCTTCATCACCGAGGAACTTCTGGCCGAGACCGCACTGGCCGTGGCATTGCTGCTGGTGGCGCTGGCTGCCGCAGCGCCCCGGCTCGCCCTTGAGCGCGTCCCTGCGCTGCTGCGTGGCCTGGGCGTGGCGGGCGGCACGTTGCTGGCGCTGGCCGGGTACCCGCTGTGGGAGCAGTTCTTCGGGCGACTGACCGTGCACGGCAGCCGGTTCGCGCCCGGCACATTCCAGAACGACGTGGCCGGGTTTCTCACACCTTCGCGGTACCTGCTGTTCCACACTGCGGACAGCGCGGCGTCCGCGGCCGCGTTCCCCTACGGCCTGCCGGAGTATCTGGCCTACCTGGGCTGGCCCCTCCTGGTTGCGCTGCTCATACTCGCCGTGTTGGGCCGGCGTCATGTTGCCGTGGCAGCGTGTGCGATCGTCTTCGTGCTGCTTGAGCTGTTGTCGCTCGGTGGGCAGGGGCGCATCGCCGGAACAAACCTCGTGGTAAGCCTTCCCTGGGCGTGGTTGACACGACTGCCGATACTGGCGATGGGCCTGCCGGACCGGCTATCGATCCTCGCTGACGGCTTCGCGGCTGCGCTGATCGGCTTCGGGCTGGATGCGATACTTGCGAGGGTGCGGACCGGCGGGCACCGCTGGTCTGTCCTCGCGGTATGGTCTGCGGGCGTCGCGGCGGTGCTGCCGCTGACCCCGCTGCCGTTGCCGTCTGCCGCTGCTCCAGCGCTGCCGTCGGGCTGGCAGGTAGCGTCCGCGGCGCTGCATCTCCCCGCGGGCGCACGGGTGCTCACCGTGCCGGTGCCAGCGGCATCTCCTATGACGGCACCGATGCGCTGGCAGGCAGACACCGGCAGCCCGGTCAGCCTCATCGGAGGCTACTTTCAGGGTCCGGACCGCACCGGGCGCGCCGCACTGGACGGCGACGGCCTGCGGCCCACCGCTGCGTATCTCGACCGACTCTGGCTGGGCGATTCGGCCGGGACGCCGCCCACCGCGACCCAGGTTGAGCAGGACCTGGAGTACTGGCGGCCTGCAGGGGTCGTGGCAGTCGCGGCTCCGGAATCGCCCGTCGGCCGCTACTTGATCACGTTGTTCGGGCCCCCGACCGTCCGGGCGGGCCAGGTGATCGCCTGGCGGCTGGCCGGCAGCTCCGCGGAGACTGGCACGCCTGAATTGGGTTCCTGAGGCGGGGTGTAAACCTGCCAGGGCACTCCTGCGTCATCTAGCCAGCGGATCCGTTGTTTGGGAGAAATGTGTCGGATCCCGTTGCAAGGGGTGGGATTCGGCATGCCGATTCGTATTGTTGTCGTGGACGGCCATACGCTGACGCGTTACGGCTTCCGCGAGCTTGTCGCTCAGCAGCCTGATATGGAGATCCTCGCCGAGTGCGGGCGCGCCGCCGACGCCGACGCCGTACTTGCCGCCTTCCGGCCCGATGTCGTGACCGTTGACGTGTCGCTGCCGGACGCTGACGGACTCCAGCTGGCCAGGGAGCTCAGGGACCGCTACCCCGAGCTCGGAATAGTCATCCTGACGTCGAAAGATCAGGACGACGTACTGTTCCGGGCACTCGAGACTGGTGTCTCGGCGTTCGTGCCGAAGACCGCCCCAGTGACCGAGCTCCTCGCGGCGATCAGGCACGCCTCCGTCGCAGCGCTGTCCTTCACAGCCGCCGGGCTGGCCTCGGCATTGTCACGCCGGCAGGCGGTCAGAAACCACATGGCGCTGAGTGTGCGCGAGGGGGAGGTCCTCGAACTACTGCACAGCGGCATGTCGATCCCGGCGCTCGCGCTGCGGATGTACATCAGTCCGTCAACGGCCAAGACCTACGTATCCCGGCTCTATGAGAAGCTCGGCGCCACCAATCGGGCGCAGGCGCTGATGATCGCCTACCGGCACGGCCTGATCCAGTTTGATCACGACATTCCGGCCCGGCGGGGTGCGTCCTCGGCAGAAGGCCCGGTCGCGGCGGCGATCGCTTAGCGGCCGGTTACACCCCGGAGGCTGCGGCCCGGCTAAAGGCTGCCAGCCACTGCTTGCCCGTTACCGGTAATTAACGAATTGAACCGCTATGTCGAGGTCCTTGCCGCGCAGCAGCGCTTGCACTTGCTGCAGTTCGTCCTTCTTCTTGGAGGAGACGCGCAGCTCATCGCCCTGAACCTGGGCGCGAACCCCCTTCGGGCCCTCCTCCCGGATCATCTTGGAAATGCTCCGGGCTTCGTCCTGGGAGATGCCTTCCTTGAGGCCGATGTGCAGCCGGTACTCCTTGCCGGAGAGTTTCGGCTCGCCGGCGTCTAGCACCTTGAGCGAAACCGAGCGCTTGATGAGCTTCTCCTTGAACACATCAAGGACCGCGTTGGCCCGCTCTTCGCTGTTGGCCTTGATCTCGACGGCCTCCTTGCCCGACCAGGCGATGGAGGCGCCGACGCCGCGGAAGTCGAACCTGGTGCCGACCTCCTTGACCGTCTGGTTCAGCGCGTTGTCGACTTCCTGGTGATTGATCTTCGAGACGATGTCGAAGGAAGATTCGCCTGCCACGGTGCTCAGGTTATCGCCGCGGCGGCCGTCTTGCTCGGCCCGCACGCAGCCGGGAACTAGCGGCAGCGGCCCAGGTCAGACTAAGCCGGGCTACGGATATGAAGTAGCCCGGCGGTTCCGCTATCCTTCACAGTGCCCGTTCTCCGGGACGGCACGGCAGGTTGCCCGAGTGGCCAAAGGGAGCGGTCTGTAAAACCGTCGGCTCAGCCTACGTTGGTTCGAACCCAACACCTGCCACCAGTTTGCGATAAGGCCCCTGATCAACAAGAACCCTGCTCGCGAGGGTCTCTCGCTGAGCGCGACCCTGGCCGGACTGGGTGCGACAGGGACCGGCACTATGCTGAGGGTGGCACAAGGGACGTCTGGGGTTGGGGGGCACCATGACGGCCGGGCACGGCTTTCCAGTGGTCTACGGCAATCGAGGAATGCTGCGGGCGGCCGACGCGGACCGCGATCGCGTAGCAGAAATCCTGAAGAAGGCCTACATCGAGGGCCGGTTGTCGAAGGACGAGTACGACGCCCGCCTGGAGAGCGCCCTGTCCGCGCGCACGTACGCCGATCTGGATCAGGTCGTGAGCGACCTGCCTGCCCTGCCGGCGAGCCGACTTGTCCCGTCGGTGACCACCTCAGTGAACCCGGTGCCTGCCACCAACGGGATGGCGATCGCGAGCTTCGCCTGCGGGCTGGGGCAGTTCGTGGTCGGGCCGCTGGCCACCGTTCCGGCGATCGTCCTCGGCCACATGGCGCGGAGTCAGATCAGGCGCACCGGGGAGCACGGCGCGGGCCTGGCGCTCGCCGGCCTGGCCCTGGGCTGGGCGGCAGTGATCCTGGCCGCCGCCCTTCTTGTCGCCGCCTTGACGGTCCTGAGCTGGGCCCATCCCTCGATGCCCATGCACTTAACAACCGAGACCGGGCGGGTCAGGTCGCGCTGGCATCGCCGTCGCGATCGGCGGCCGCCCAGTCAAGCGCGACCGCTGCAGTCCAGGACTGCTGCACGGAGCCGAGCTGCGCCCCGGTAAACGGGTCGAAGTACTCGCCGAACTCCCCGCCTGTGGCGATCTGGTCCAGCGAGGCGAGCCGCATCGCGTCGGCACGCTCCGCACAGCCCAGCAGGGTTAGCGAGCGCCACAGTAGCCAGCTGATCACCGGCCACACCGGGCCTCGCCAGTAGTTATGCGATTCGAATACCGGCTCAGCAGGGCTCGTGCTCGGCAGCAGGCGCCAGCGGAACCCGGACCTCCCGCAGAAGTCGGCGGAGTCGAGCTGCTGTAGCTGGGCCTCCTGCTGCCGACCGTCCGTCGTCGACGCAAACAGCGGCGCGAAGCCCGCGAACGTCCGCAGCCGGATCTGCTCTCCGGTGCGGACGTCGTAGTCGCGGCAGAGCCCGGACTCCCAGTCGAAGCAACGGCCCAGCCCTGACCGACCACGGTCCAGCCAGCTGGTCAGCTGTGCCCGGTCGCTGTCAGCAGCCCCGGCAACGTCAGCAAGATCGAGCAGAGCGGCGTTCGCCGCGACCAGGACGGCGCTGAAGAACACGTCCTTGATCAGGAACGGGTACTCGCGGTAGATCTCAGCGTCGTCGTACTGGTACTTCCTCAGCTGCTCGACCAGCCACAGGTAGCGGTCGTAATCCCAGTCGGTGGGCCGCTGTGAAGGATCGCCCACCTGGCTGGTGTCGAGCCGAGCGTAGGGGCCGGGCTTGGCTACGTCGATGCGCGCCAGCGCATGATCCCAGCGCGGCGAGTTGTCCGTGCCCTCCCACGGGTGGTAGCTGGTGACCAGGCCAGAAGCCTCGGGGTCGCGCTCGGTGGCGAGGTAGCGGTGCCACGCGAGGAGCCGCGGATAGAGGACCTGCAGGCGGCCGCGGATCTCGGGCCGGTGCGCCTCGGGGGTGAGCTGCCAGATGCGCTGCGCCGCCAGGGCGTGCACCGGCGGCTGGCAGATCCCGGTGGTCTGGATCGGCGGCGCCGCCGGGGATATGGCGCAGTCCCACCACTCAGGTCCGGGAAAGTACGGCTTGTCGGGTCCGGCGCGGAACACGATGTGCGGCACCATGCCCGTCGACCACTGGGCAGCGAAGAGCTGCTCCAGTTCCGTCATGGCCCGGCGGACATCCAGGTGTGCCCAGCCGATGGCGATGAAGGCGCTGTCCCAGCTCCACTGGTGCGGGTACAGGTGCGGCGAGGCCCTGGTCCAGCCGCCTGCGTCGTTGCCGTGCAGCACAGCGGATGCCTGGTCGCGCAGCACGGCGCGAGGATCGGCGGTCACGGTCACAGCGAATCTCCATCGGCCGCTCAGAGGGCTGGCTACCAGCAGACCACCAACGTCGCGACGGACCGCCGTGAGCTTGATCAGGCAAAACCAAGAAACAATGCTAAGGGAACGGGGTCGCTTGCCAACGCAGCCGGATCAGATCCGCGACACGCAGCCCCTCGCCACCACGCCGTGGGCCTTCGCCGCTATTTCATGCAGACGCAGAACCGGTCCTGAAGCTCGTCCAGGGCCTCGAGCCGGCCGGCCTCGAAGGCCTCGTCCCACAGACTCGCTACGGCGCGCCGGAGCTCAGTGTCGTCGCGTCCGCACAACCTCATCACTCGCTGCAACGCATCGTCCTTGCGCAGGTCGATCACGTCATCCCCCTGGCCAGTCCGGACACTACTGATTTCCTACCCTGGCATGCTTCCCGCAGTGCGGCAGAGCCGGATGGCGGCCGCGACCGGGACCTTCGGCCCTCCTGCCTGCTGATTTGCGGTCATTGGCCCACGGCGGACTTCTGTGCGACTCTCGAAGTCCGTGGGAAGCCGGAGCGATGCCTGCACGAGTAGGAGCGGTCGTGGATGAGGTGCGGATTCACCTTTCCGGCGACCGGGCTGCCGTCGGCCGTGACGTCGAACTGCAGGCGATCGAGACACTCTTGGACGTCTCCGGGGCGGTGCGGTGCCTGCTGCTCGCCGGCGACCCGGGGATCGGCAAGACGACCGTCTGGGAGGCGGGGTGCAGTCGCGCCCGCGATCACGGCTTCCGTGTGCTGTGGGCGCGGGCCAGCGAAGCCGAGACCGGACTGCTGTTCGCCGGGCTCGCTGACCTCATGGAGAACGTGCCGCCAGAAGCCATGGCCGCTGTGCCGGGCCCGCAACGGCACGCTCTCGACGTCGCGACCTGCCGAGCGGACCCTGGCGAGAAACCGCCAGAGCCATTCGCGACCGCTGCGGGGCTTCTCAGCCTGCTCGGTGCGGCGGCGGCGGATGCGCCGCTGCTTGTCGCGATCGACGACGCGCAGTGGCTCGACCGGGCGTCCGCCGATGCGCTCCGGTTCGCGGCCCGTCGGCTCATTCACCGTGACCGCGGGCCGATCCGCTTCCTGCTGTGCCGCCGGCCCGGCCGCGCTACCGCCCTGGAGGAGGTCTTCCGAGCGGCCGGCACTCTCGAAGTCCGGACGCTGAACCCGCTGAGCATCGGCGCGATCCAGTGGCTGCTGGCGCGGCACCTGGCCACGCTGCCGCCCCGCCGGGTGCTCCGGCAGATCTATGAGGCCGCCCAGGGCAATCCGTTGTTTGCGCTCGAGCTCGCCCGGCTCGTGCTGGCAGGAGGTCTTCCCGAACCAGGCGCTGAGCTGCCAATCCCGGCGGCTGCCGAGGACATCTTCGGTCCGCGGGTGAGCTCGCTGCCCGGTCCGCAGCGCACGGCGGTGCTCGCGACCGCGCTCAGCGCCAGCATCACCCGGCCTGAGCTCGCCCGCGTGGCCGGTCCGCAGGCCGTCGACGAGGCCATCGGCTCTGGCCTGCTCGCCGCGGAGCACGCAGGCGTCCGGTTGTCGCACCCCCTGCTCGGCGCGGCGGCCAGGCACCTGGCTACGGCGGCGGAGCGTCGTGACCTGCATCTGTCCATCGCCATGGCGGTAGAGGACCCGGTACTGCAAGCCCGGCACCGCGCCGAGGCTTCGGAGGGTCCCGACCCGGATCTTGCCGGCACCCTGGCGACCGCTTCCGCTGCCGCCCTCACTCGGGGTGCGGTCGCAGACGCCGAGCAGCTGGCCGCCAGCGCGCTGCGGCTCACCCCGCCGGGCTCGCCCGACTATCCTGGCCGGCTGCTCGGGCTGGCGCGCTCTTACCTGGTCATGGGGGACCTGACGCGGGCCGGGGACCTGCTGCGCCCGCGACTGCCTGACCTGCCGGCCGGACCGCTACGCGGCCGCGCCCACGTGATGCTCGGCGAGGCGTCGGCCGTCCTCGACGAGGAGGCGCATCTGGAACAAGCGCTCGCAGAAGCGGGCGACGATGCCGAGCTGCGCGCCTACGCCCTGACACGCAAGGCCCTGGTGCTGGCGGTGAGCCTGGTCGAGCGCGTCGACGTGGCCGAGGCCGCAGGCCTGGAAGCGATACGGGTGGCAGCCGGCGCGGGCCCGGAGCTGCGGCTGCGGGCTTTGTCAGCACTGGCGTGGGCGAGGGTGCTGCGGGGCCGCCCGATCGAGGATCTTCGCCGGACGGCGCTGCAGCTGCCGGAATGGGCGAGCTTGCACGGTGCGTCCATCGAGCACCCGGTCGCCGTTCGGCTGGCATTCCGCGGCGAGGTGGCGGACGCTCGAATCGGGCATGAGCGGCTCAGGGAACTGGCCGAGGAGTGCGGCGACGCCCGCGGAAACCTGGCCGCCACGATCCAGCTGTGTGAGCTGGAGCTTCGAGCGGGAGACGTGCGGCGAGCTGGCAGCCTGCTCGCCGACCTCGAGGAGTGGTCCGGGCTCGAGGAGATGCGAACTGTCGGCAACAGGCTCCGTGCCATGCTGGCCGCGGTCGCGGGCCTGCCCGACGATGCGGCGCGGCACGCTGCGGCTGCGCGCACGGGCGAGTCGTCCGGACTCCGCTGGGACTGGCTCGAGGCCACGCGTGCGGCCGGGATGGCCGCCTTCTGCGCGGGCGAGCCGAAGGAGGCGGCTGATCTGCTCGGTGTCGTCTGGGAGCACACACTGCGCGAGCAGGTCGACGAGCCCGGCGCGTTCCCAGTGGCCGGAGACCTGGTGGAATCGCTCGTCCAGTGCGACGAGCACGAGGGAGCCAGGGCGGTGACCGAGCGGCTGAGCCTGCTCGCGGCGCGCCAGCGGCACCCCTGGGCCAGCGTCACGGCACGGCGGTGCTCGGCCGTCCTGCTGCTGGCGGGCGAGTACGAGCAGGAGGCGGCGGACGGTCTGGCGAGCGCTGCGGACGGCTACGAGCGGCTCGGCCTGCGATACGAGCAGGCCCGCTCCCTGCTCGCGCTGGGTCACGAGCAGCGCCGGGCCAACAAGCGCGGGGCCGCCCGCGACTCTCTCGCGCGGGCCAGGGAAGTCTTCGACCAGCTCGGCTGCTCCGGCTGGTCCGAGCGCGCGGCCGAGGAACTCGGCCGGGTCAGCGGTCGGCGCGGTGCCGACGACGAGCTGACCGTCAGCGAGCGGCGAGTCGTCGAGCTGGCCGCCCAGGGCATGTCCAACAAGGAGATCGCGAGTCGCCTGCACGTGACCGTGTACACGGTCGAGGCGCATCTGTCCCACGCCTACCCCAAGCTTGGCGTTCGGTCGCGCGCTCAGCTCGCCGCCCGGCTCGCGGCTACGGAATAGCCCCGACTCGCGGTCATAGTTTCTAGTTTTCCGGAATAGTCGTCATTAGGCAGTCTGCCCTAGCGTGGTCGCATGCCTGAGTTCCTCGCCGAGGCGTACCTCTCGCGGCTCGCCGTCGAGGCCGGCCGGCCAGAAGCCGCCGAGGTGGCTCGGGCGGCCGGACAGCTCGCCGGAGGGGGGCGAGCTGTCCGGCTCACCGGCTGCATCTACGTCCCGCAAGACGAGACAAGCCTGTTCCTGTTCACTGCCGAGTCAGCCGAGGCCGTCCAGAATGCGGCCGCGAGCTGCGGGCTCAGGTTCGAACGGGTCGTGGAGGCACAATCCGACTGGCACGAAGCCGCGCCGTAGCGGTCGCATGACCGGTCGGAGTCAGCTGGCCGCTCGGCTCGGGCGGAACAGGTAGTTGCGCTGCTCTGGTGATACCTGGCTGGTTTCCCGCCAGCCGTCCTGCCACGTGTACATCGCGTAGCCGCGCTCGGTGAACCAGTCCTCGATGTTCTCGGGGGCGTACTGATAGCGGGCCGTGTGGCGCGCCTCGATCTCGATCAGGAGGGCCGGCCTGAACTCCTTGATCGTGCGCTCCCCGCCGCGCAGGACGTGCAACTCGCCGCCCTCGACGTCGATCTTGATGAAGTCCAGTCGGGTCAGGCCAGTCCCTGACACGAGGGCGTCCATGGTGTCGACCGGCACCGGCACTTCCTCGTGGCGCACGAACTCGACGTTGGGCCCGAGCCCGGAGGACTTGCCCGTGAGGAAGGACCGGCCCGTTACCGGAACCCGGCGACCGAACGGCACGCTCATCACGCCTGGGCGCGCCTCCGCGTCGAGGGCGATCGAATACTGAGTCAGGTTCTCGAGGCCCTGGATCCCGAGGACCCGTCGCCACACCGGGTGCGCGAACTGAAGCGGCTCGATGCTGTGCACATGGCCAGACGGGCCGGCGAGCCGGGACAGCGCGAAGCTGTACAGGCCGGCGGCGGCCCCGACGTCGAGGCAGACGCTGCCCGGCCGTACCAGGTCAGCCAGACCGAGCATTTCTGACTCCAGGTACGGCGTCCACCTTGCCAGGGCCATGACAGCGCCGTGGGTTATGCCAGCCCGCACACTAGGTCCAATCGTTCGCCGGGATACCAGCTGAATCCGCCGCCTGCGACCGGAGGCGCGAAGAGCCGGGCTCGGGCCGCCAGGTCCGCACGCAAATGTAGGTGATGACGCCGATCCCGGCAAACAGGAAGCAGTTTGCGATGACGGTGACCGGGCCGTGCGCTCCGTAGTCGCCAGCCACCCCGGCGTGCGGGGTCCACCACATCGGGGCCAGGACGAAGATCACATACACGCAGCCAGCCGCGATCTGCCCGCGGGCCCCGTACCGAGCGAGCACGACCAGGGCGGGCATCACCCACACCCAGTGGTGCGTCCAGGAGATCGGCGACACCAGCAGGCCGGTGATCCCCGTTACCGTCGCTGCGCCCAGCCAGTCCGCTCTCTGGGCGAGCGTGGTGGCGAGGACCAGCCCGACGGCACCGAGCACGCACGGGATGGCGTAATACCAGCCGCCGACGTGGCCGGCCCCGCCGAGAATCCGCACCACCGCGGCGTACGGCGACTGGTTGCTGATGTAGGTGGCGGCGACGCGGCTGGTGTCGAAGAAGAGATGCGTCCAGTACAGCCGCGAGGCACCTGGGTTGACTCCAAACCCGATCAGGGCACAGCAAGCGACTGTCCCGGCCGCCGTGGCCGCGTCCCTCGTGCGCCTCGTGAGCAGGAGCAGGACGATGAAGATTCCGGGGACCAGTTTGATCGCGGTGGCGAGTCCGATGCCGATCCCCGCGGCCCGACCGCGCGCGACGCGCTCGATATCGGCGAGCACGAGGGCGAGCAGGAAAAGATTGATCTGGCCCAGATACAGCGTGTGGTAGACGGGCTCGAGCAGCAGTCCCAAGGCCACCACGGCGAGCACAACGTTGCGGGTGGGGCGGCAGCCTGCCAGCCGGAGCGTGAGCACGCACGCCCAGCCAAACGCGGCGACCGATCCAAGCTCCCACGCCAGCCTCACCAGCACGGGCGGCGCCGTCGCCAGCGGCGTGAACAGCGCCGCGGCAAACGGCGGGTAGGTGAACCAGTTCCCCTGCACTGTCGCGAGGTACAACCGCAGGCCGCCGGTGACAGCCCGACCGCCCCACAGGTAGATCCCCAGGTCGAATGGCCGGTAGATGAGCGCGAACCCGGCCACCAGGGCAATTTCCAGCAGCACGATGCCGCGAATGAGCCGGCGGCCACGAGGGCTTGACACCCACGCCAGCCGGTCGGAGAGCGGCCGGTCCGCACGATCGGGGAATTCCCTGGCGCGCCCCGGAATGCTGACCGCTCTCATGGCCCGAAGGTAGCGAAGAGGCGAGCCCGCAGGGCAGATAGTGTGCAAGCAGAGCGTCAGGGAGCAGACATGCCTCAGCGAGTTGTGATCATCGGGGCCGGCTTCGGCGGTATCGGCATGGCGATCAGGCTCAGGCAGGCAGGCATCGAGGACTTCGTCGTGCTCGACCAGGCTGATGACCTCGGCGGAATCTGGCGCGACAACAGCTACCCAGGTCTGACCTGCGACATCCCGTCGCAGCTCTACTCGTTCTCGTTCCGGCCTTGGCAGTGGAGTCGGCGTTACCCGGCGCGCGATGAAATCCTCGCCTACCTGCACGCCCTGGTCGATGAGCATGACCTGAGCCCGCGTCTCCGCTTTGGCTGCGGCGTGGTGTCGGCCGAGTTCGATCAGCGCAGCGCGGCATGGAACCTCACCCTCACTGACGGCGACGTACTGCAGGCAGCGGCGGTCATCTGCGCGGTCGGCCAGCTCGGCCGGCCGGCCCTTCCCGACATCGAGGGCCGGGCGGTGTTCGCAGGCCCCTCCTGGCACTCCGGCCGTTGGAATCACGATGTCGACCTGACCGGCAAGCGCGTAGCCGTGATCGGGACGGGCGCGAGCGCGATTCAGTTCGTGCCCGAGATCGCCAAGGTCGCCGGCCACGTCGATATCTACCAGCGCAGCGCGCCCTACGTGCTGCCCAAGCCTGACCGGCCCTACCGCGATGCCGAGCAGTTCCTCTTTGACCGGCTGCCACCCGTTCGCAAGGCCGACCGGCTTCGCATCTTCCTGTACGGCGAGTTGCTCACCACCGGGTTTGTCCGCTCGCCCAAGCTGCTGGCCGCGCCCATGCACATGTGGCGCCGGCAGCTGCGCGCGCAGATAGCCGATCCGGAACTGCGCGCCAAGTGCGTGCCCGACTATGTGATGGGCTGCAAGCGGGTCGTGTTCTCTGGCGACTGGTATCCCGCGCTCGCCCGCCCGACTGTCGACCTGATCACCGAGCCGATCACGCGCATCGTCGCCGAGGGCGTGGTGACAGGCGGCACCACACGCCCGGCCGACGTGATCATTTATGGCACCGGGTTCCAGGCGGCGGAGTTCCTCGCCCCCATGGACGTCACGGGCCTCGACGGGTGGCGGCTGCGGGAGGCCTGGCGGAATGGCGCGCAGGCCTACCTCGGTATCACCGTCGCGGGGTTCCCGAATTTCTTCATGCTCTACGGGCCGAACACCAACCTCGGCGGCAACTCGATCCTCTACATGCTCGAGGGTCAGATTGGCTATGTCCTCGGCGCGATTCAGGCGCTGCAGGCCGGCCGTCTCGCCTGGGTCGACGTGCGCGCCGATGTGCAGGAAGCGTTCAACACCTGGGTGCAGTCAGCCAGCCGTACCTCGGTCTGGGAGACCGGCTGCCACAGCTGGTACACCAGCGCTTCCGGGCGCAACACCAACAACTGGCCCGACCACACGTTCCTGTACCGGTACCGGGTTCGGCATTTTGATCTCGCCGCTTACCGGGTGATGCCGGAGCTGACGGTCGCCGCCGGAAGTACCGCAGCATGAGGGGCGGCCGCATGCGGGCGGACCTGCGGGTGCCGCCGGCGGTCATGCGGGTCGGCGTACGGCAGCTGGGCAGGCGCTGCCTCGACCCGGCCCTGCCGTGGGATGTGCAGCGCCGACGGCTGGACCGGCTCGCCGGAACGCCGGTGCTCCCTCGTGGCACTACCGTCGACCGGCAGGTCCTCGGCGGCGTCCCCGCTGAGGTCGTCTCGGCTCGAGCGGCCCGCAGCCAGCCGACTGTCGTGCACTTTCACGGGGGCGGCTACTGCGTGGGGTCAGCGCGGACGGTGCGGGCGTGGGCGGCGCACCTGAGCGCGCAGGCGCGCTGCCGGGTGGTGCTGCCCGAGTATCGACTGGCACCCGAGCACCCGCATCCCGCGGCGCTTGAGGATGCCCACGCCGTGCTTGGTGCCCTGGGTCAGCAGTCCACAGCCAGCTCGCTGGTGGTCTCGGGCGACTCGGCGGGCGGCGGCCTGGCGCTCGCGCTGCTCGTTTCCCTGCGTGACGACGGCGCAGAGGTGCCCGCGGGCTGCGTGCTGCTGTCGCCCTGGCTCGATCTCGGCCGGCCCCGGCACGACGAGGCCGATCTTGTCCGCCGCGACGTCCTGCTCAGCCCGGCCTGGCTTGACGCGTGCGCTCGCGCCTACGCGGACCCGGCGGCCTGGGCCGACGGCACGATATCGCCGCTGCGCGCCCCGCATAAGGGGCTGCCGCCGCTGCTCATCCAGGCCGGCACAGACGAGCTACTCCTGCCGGATGCCGGCGAGCTGACGGCAAGTGCCTCGGCTGCTGGCGTTGACGTGACGTACACGCGATGGCCGGGCATGTGGCACGACTTCATGCTCCAGCCTGGCCTGCTGGCTGCCGCCGACAGCGCGGTCGGGCAGGCGGCCTGGTTCGTCAGCCGGGTGACCGCCAGCTCCTGACGGGAACCCTCACGCCCCGCGAGAATTTGCTAGCCGCGGCCTTCCGAGGGGAGCGTCAGAATTTCTCGATGGCGGGAATGACGCGCTCGGCCATCAGGTCTAGCGGACGCAGGGATCCGACGTCGAAGACCGAGCCGTGCGCGACCTCGATGCCGAGCTCGGCCAGCTCGTGCAGGTGCTCGATGGTCTGCTCCACCCGCTCGCCGGCCGGACCCAGGTCGAACCGCGTCTGCGCGGTCTTCTCGATCTCTGCGTAGTTCCGGCCCTCGGCGGCGCAGTGCTCCCGCAGCACATCCAGCTTGTGCGCGAGCTCGTCTGAGTCGCGGATGTTGCACGCATCGGCATAGCGGGCAACCAGCCGCAGCGTCTTGCGCTCGCCGGATCCCCCGATGAGGATGCGGGGGTGCGGCCGGGTCAGCGACTGCGGTGAATTGAGCGTCCGGCCGAGGTGGTAGTGCTTGCCCTCGAACGGCGCATCGTCGCCGCTCCACATCTGACGGCAGATGCGCAGCGCCTCCTCCAGCCGCTCATACCGCTCCGCGAGGGGAGGGAAGCGCAGCCCGAGCCCGACCGCCTCGGCTTCATTCCATGCCGCTCCGATGCCGAGCATGGCGCGCCCGCCGGACAGCACATCGAGGGTGGTAACCGCCTTGGCCAGCAGCCCGGGTTCCCGGTACACCGCCGCCGTGACCATCGTCAGCAGCGTGACTCGCTCAGTCCTGGCCGCCAGAAAGCCGAGAGTGGTGTACGCCTCGAGCATCTCGTGCTCAGGCGGGCCCAGGTGGCCGATCTGCCAGACATGGTCCATCACGCTGATCCGGTCGACGCCCGCTTGCTCGGCGTTCCGTGCCACCTCACCCAGGCGCTGGCGGAGTCCTGCTGGCCCGCTGTCCCAGGTGAAGTCCGGTATGTGCAGGCCAATCTTCATGTGCGCGGCTCCTTGTCTTCAGAACTCCAGGACGAGCCGGCCTCTCGTGCCGCCGGCCTGCAGGATGCGATGGGCTTCGGCCGCGCGCTCGGCGGGCAGCGTGCTCGCGACGCGGAGCGTTACCTCGCCGCCCTCCGCCTGCTGGCGGAGCTGGTCGAGCTTGTCCTGCTCGCGGGCGTAGGTCCGGACGAACACCGGGTGGAAGGTGATACCGCGCACGGACTCGCCGGTGAATCCGCGGAGGGTGGCAATCCCGCCGCCATCGCGGACGGCGGGAACGGCCAGCTCGTTCAGTAAGGCCGCGTCGATCAGCCCGTCGGCGCCATCCGGTGCAACCGCGCGGACTTCCTCGGCGAAGCCCGGGCCGCGCGGCACCACGACGTCGGCGCCCAGCTCCTTGACGAGCCGCTCGTCATCCGGCGCTGCGTCGGCGATGATCCGCAGGCCCGCAGCCTTCCCGAGCTGCACGGCGTAGCCGCCGACCGCGCCCGCCGCGCCGGTGACGGCGAGCGTCGCACCTGGCCGCAGGTCCAGCAGGTCGAGCGCAAGCCTCGTGGTCAGCCCGTTCATCGGCAGGGTCGCGGCCTCGGCGTCGGTGGCTCCCGCAGGCACCCGCGTTACGGACGCAGCCGGCACCACGATCAGCTCTGAGTAGGCGCCGTGCGAGCCGGACGGCACCACGATCGCCATGACGTGATCGCCGACCTGCAGGTCTGTCGAGGTGTCCGGGCCGATCCGGTCCAGCGTCCCTGCTGCGTCCATGCCGGGCACATAGGGGGGCTTGATGTCCTTGAGCTGCGCCGCGCGACTGCCGCTGCGGAGGCCGGTGTCGGTTGGGTTGACCGCGGCCGCGTGCACCCGGATGCGGACCTCGCCAGGTCCGGGCTGTGGATCGGGCAGGTCCACGATGCGCAGGACCTCAGGGTCGCCAAACTCGGTGATGCCGACAGCTCTCATGCCAGTCGTCAACCTTCCCGCCCGGTCGGTATTCCCTTGCGTTATCTCCCGGACTTCCTGGCCTGGCGCTGGCGGCGGTCCCGTGCGTAGAGGATGGCGGCCTTGCCATCGCCAGGGCTGTGGCGCTCCTGGTCGAAGAGCGTGGTCGCGGCCACCAGGTCGCTGAGCTTCGCATAGCCATACGTGCGCGAGTCGAAGTCCGGGCTCTGATTAGTGATGATCTGGCCGACGGCGGCCAGCGGTGCCCATCCGTCCTCGTCGGACGCGGCAGCCACCGCACTGCGCAGCCGGGCCACCAGCGTGGTGTCTGCCTTGAGTTGCGTGGCCGTGGCGCGCGGCACGGGTGCGAGCGCAGGGTCCGCGTGAGCGGCGGCGTCATCGGCATAGCCAAGGTTCTCGACATAGATGAACTTGTCGCATGCCGCCACGAACGGCTTGGGCGTCTTGCGCTCCCCGAACCCGTACACCGTCATCCCTGACTCGCGGATGCGCGCCGCCAGCCGGGTGAAGTCGCTGTCACTGGACACGATGCAGAATCCGTCGAAGCGCCCGGAGTACAGAAGGTCCATGGCGTCGATGACCATGGCCGCGTCCGTCGCGTTCTTGCCCCGGGTATAGGCGAACTGCTGGATCGGCTGGATCGACTGAGAAAGCAGCTGGTCCTTCCAGCCGCGCAGGCTGCCGGTCGTCCAGTCGCCGTAGGCGCGCTTGACGTGGGCGGTCCCGTATTTCGCGATCTCGGCCAGCAGGGCCTCGACAATGGCGGGCTGTGCGTTGTCGGCGTCGATTAGCACCGCGAGCCTGGCGGTGTTCTCGGTGACCATGATCATGCCTCCCCGGACAGCGTCGCGGCGATGCGCTCGATCATCTCAGCAAGGACGGGCTGGGGCGTCGCGAAATTCAGCCGGAACGCGCCGTCGCCGCCGCGGCCGAATTCAGGCCCGTCCACGACGGTCACATGCGCACGGCCGGCAATCAGTGCGCCGGGCGGGCCCTGCAGGTCCATCGCCGAGCAGTCGAGCCACGCGAGATAGGTACCGTCTGGCGGGCGATAGCGCACCTGCGGAAGGTAGCGGGCCAGCAACCCGGCCAGCAGGGTGCGGTTGTCATCGAGGTAGGTGACAACCTCGTCGAGCCATGCCTCGCCGTGCCGGAATGCTGCGGCGCTGGCGGCGACGCCGGGGTTGCTCGCTCCGCGCACCGTGAAGTGCCCGAGCTGGTCCCACCTTTCCTGGTCCGCCGGGTTGCTCAGCATCACGACGCCGCACTTGAGGCCTGGCAGGTTCCACGCCTTCGAGGCCGAGGTAGCGGTCAGGGTGTGCGCTGCGGCCGTGGCGGATGTCGAGGCATAGGAAACGTGCCGCGCGCCCGGATAGAGAAGCGGAGCGTGGATCTCGTCGGCGAACACGCGACCGCCGTGCCGGTCGACCACGTCGGTCAGCTGCGTAATCTCATCGAGCGTGAAGACGCGACCCAGCGGATTGCAGGGGTTGCAGAAGATCAGCAGATGCCCGCCCGCCCGGAACGCATCATCGATCGCGCTGATGTCGAGAGTGAAGAATCCGGGATCTTGCTCCAGCATCCGGACCTGGATGATCTCCCGGCCGAGGTTGCCCGGCACTGACAGGAACGGCATGTAGGCAGGGGTGGGCAGGATGACGGGCGATCCGGGGTGCGAGAAGTGCGTGATGGCGATCTCCAGCGCCTTGATCACGTCCGGTACGGGATGGATGAGCTCCGGCTCGATGTCCCACCCGTACCGGCGGTGGGCGAACTCCGCGCATGCCGATCGGAGGTCATCAGCCAGCCATGTCGGCAGGTAGCCGAAGTTCGCATCTGCCGACAGTCTGGCGAGCGCGTCGAGAACAGGCGGCGCTGCGCCGAAATCCATTTCCGCGACGCCAGCTCCGTATCCGTCCGGACCGGCAGCAGTCCATTTCGCGCTGCCGCGGGCACGCAGCATCGCGGTCGTCGTCGCGTCGATGGCCTGCCGCAGGCGACCCGGTGCGGCGCCGCCGGCGAAGGCGGGTGCCGCCGTCGGGTAACCAGTCTGTTTCATGCCCTCCGCTGTCCTTGACGTCGCTTTGCGGGTCTTCTTAGCGTAGTAGTTCGGCTGGCGAAACATTCCCGGCTGAGGCTGCCGCCGCGTAATCTGCCCAGGCCCGAGCGAGGTGACCCGATGGCAGAAGTCCTCATCGCGACGCGGATCATGACCGGTGACGTGACCCTGATCGACGGCGCGCTGGTCGTTGGCGACACCCGGGTGGACTGGGCCGGGCCAGCCGCGGACCTGCCAGTCGAGTTCGCGGTGCTGCCCCGCACCGAATACCTTGCCGCGACGATCATGCCGGGATTGATCGACTGTCACGTGCATCTCGGGTTCGACGGCGGACCAGCTCCGGCGGCGCGGATGCAGTCGGAGACCAACGAGCAGCAGATCGTTCTGATGCTGCGCAGTGCGCGAGAGCTGCTCGGCGTCGGCGTGACGACCGCCCGTGATCTCGGGGCACGCTCCTACCTTTCTGTGGTCGTGCGCGACGCGATCGCGACCGGCGTGGCGCGTGGACCGCGACTGCTCGTGGCCGCCAGCCCGATCACCGTCACCGGCGGGCACTGCTGGTTCATGGGCGGCGAGGCTGACAGCGAGGACGACCTCCGCCGCATGGTCCGCACCCACCACAAGCACGGCGCGGACCTGATCAAGGTGATGTCCACCGGCGGTTTCATGACCGCGGGCTCGGCGCCGTGGTACGCGCAGTTCACAGTCGGGCAGCTGGCCGCCGTCGTGGACGAGGCAAGCCGGCTGGACATGCCGGTCGCAGCGCACGCCCACGGACTTGAGGGAATCGACCGTGCCGTGCAAGCCGGGGTCAGCACGCTTGAGCACTGCTCGTTCGTGACCGAGACGAACGAGCGGGTGTTCAGCGCGCCGCTCGCGGCCCGGATCGCCGAGCAGGGCATCATCGTCTGCCCGACGGTCAATGTGAACGCGCCCTACATCGAAAAGAGGCTCGCCAGGCGGGTCGGACGCGATCTGCGGCCCATGCGTGAGATGGGCGTGCGGCTGATCGCGGGTACGGATGCCGGCATCAACAACACTCCGCACCACCAGTACATCGGCGGGCTTGAGCACCTCGTCGCGGTGGGCTTCCAGCCTGCCGAGGTGCTCGCGATGGCGACGACTGAAGCAGCGGACGCGCTCGGTCTCGGCGCGACGACCGGCCGTCTCGCTCCCGGCTACGACGCCGACATCATCGTCGTAGACGGCGATCCCGCGGCTGACATCTCGGCGCTCGGCCGCCTGCGCCGCGTCATCGCCCGCGGCCGGGACTACGTGCCGGACACCGGCCGCTTCGACGTCAGCCAGCCGGGCACGCCGCTGGCTTCCGACGAGCTGGCTGCCAGCATCGAGTTTCCCAGCGAGGCCGTCAGCGTGCCACGGGTCCGGCGGAACGGCGCGAAACTGCCGGTCAGCACCGCGGCGCAGGCCAGCCAGGCAGCTACCGCTGGCCAGCGTAGATGACGTAGTCCAGCCGCTTGTAGTAAACGTCGATGCCCTGGAACCCGGCCGCGCGCAGGTAGCTCAGCTGCTGCTCCAGCGGCATCATGTAGCGGACGTGGTTCGCGTAGCGGGCGAGTTCCTCCGGCGTCCGGTGATGCCGCTTGCGGGCTGCGTCGGGGTCGACACGGTCGGTGGCCCGCTCCCAGGCGGCGGCGACGACGGGATCGTCGGCGAGCACCGGATCGTAATTCAGATACCAGCCGCCTGGCACCAGTCGCTCGCGTATCTCGGTAAACAGGCTCTCCTTGCGCGCGTCGGGCAGGTGATGAACGCACAGCGACGTCACGACCGCGTCGACGGTCGCAGGGATCGCAGCAGGCCACCCACCGGCCAGCATGTCGAACTCGACGTAGGAGTAGCGGCCCGCGAAGCGGCGCATCTCGAGCTCGCCTGCCCCCATCATCTCGGCCGAGAAGTCGGTCAGGATGGCGGTAGCTGCCGGATAGCGATCAAGGATCGCCTGGGAGGCATTACCGGTGCCGGCCCCGAGGTCCAGGAATGTGAACGCATCCTGCTCCGCGAAGGGCAGCAGCAGCGCCATGAGCTGCCACTGCGCCCCGTGATTGCGCTGCCGGGCGGCCGCCTCCGCCGCCCACGTCGAGACGATGTGATCGGACTTCCAGATCGCGGCGTTTGTATCTGCCTGCTCCACACGTTGCAGGCTAGCCCACAGGGATTAGTACCGTCCGGGCCCGGTGAACAGATCGCGGACCGACGTCGCGAGGATGGCGGGCGCGTCCTGCTCAGCTACCAGCCCGGCCCGGACCGCGTCCGCGCACGCGTGCACGAGGGCTACGCAAGCGGTAACCAGCCACGACTCAGGCAAGTCGGTCCGGAAGGAGCCATCAGCCCGGCCGCGGTCCAGTAGCGCCCCGATTGCCTGGTGGGCTGCCTGGTGGGTCCGGGCGACCGCCTCCGGGCTGATGTGCTCGGACACCGCCTGGGCCATCGCGCCGTAGCTGGCGAGGTGTTGCCAGGCGAGCGCGATCAAGCGCTCGAGCGCGGCGACCGCGGGGCCCGAGCCGGGGCTGGCGGACTCGAGGGCCGCGCTCACCCGCCCGACGGCGCGCTCCACCGCGGCCTCCAGCAGGGACTGCGGCGTGGGGTAGTGGGCATACACGGTGACGCGCGACACGCCAGCCCTGGCCGCCACCGCAGCGATGCTCGCCTGCCGGTGCTGGCGAAGCAGGTCGTCGACCGCGTCCAGGATTGCCTCGGCGTTCTTGTCGGCAATCTGCCGGTGGTAGCGGTCCTGGCGGCCCGCGGGTGGGCCGCCAGGATCAGGGGCTGCCGTCGCCACGTCAGTGCACCCCCACGCGTACCCCGGGCCCGGGCCGCACCGCCGGAGCGAGAAACGCTGCGATGACCGCGAGGCCGGCGGCTATCGCGGCCGCAACGGCGAAGCCCCTGGTGTACCCCGCCGTGATCCCGCCGGCAGTTGCTACGGCGACCGCGGAGAACACCGCGACGCCGAGCGCGGCACCGATCTCGTGAGCGGCTGTCATAAGGCCCGATGCTAGGCCAGCGTGTTCGTCCGTGACCTCGCTCATGGCGGTGACAGCGGTCGCAGGCAGAGTCAGTCCGGTGCCGGCCCCGATCACCAGCAGGCCGGGCAGGAATCCGGTCAGGTAGCCCGAGCCGGCCGACACCGAGGTGAGCAGCAAGGCTCCACCGCCCATCAGGGTCAGGCCCGTGACGATCAGGAGCCGAGAGCCGGCCCGCGGCAGCAGGTGCGAGGCTAGCGCGGCCGTCGCGCCGATGACGAGCGCGATCGGCAGGAACTCCAGGCCGACGCGCAGCGCGGACGATCCCTGACCGGTCTGCAGGAACAGCGAGTTGAGGAAGAACGTCGCGACCAAAATCGCGGTTGCGCTGAACATCACCGTTATGCCTGCGACCAGCGAACGGCTGCGCCAGGTCCGCGGCGGCACCAGTGGCTGGCTGACCCGCCTCTCGACCAGCGCGAATGCAGCGAGGGCGAGCACGCCAGCGGCAAGCAGGAGCAGCGTCTGCGCGGACGCCCAGCCGTGGGAAGGCGCGCCAGCCAGGGCATAGACGATCGTGACCAGTCCGCCCACCTCTAGCACCGCTCCGGGCAGGTCGAGGCCGCGCAGCCGGCGGACTGTCGCCGCCGCCCGCGGCACGAGGTGCAGTGCGGCGAAGCCGGCTACGAGCCCGACAGGCACGTTCACGAGAAAGACGGCGCGCCACCCGAGCCACGTCGTCAGCACGCCGCCGAGGAGCACGCCGACGGCGGCGCCCGCCCCGCCCAGAGCGCCCCAGATAGAAAGCGCGGCCGCACGCTGCGCGCTCGCATAGCTGGTCGTGATGATCGACAGGGCCGCCGGGGTCAGCAAAGCGGCGCCGACTCCCTGCGCAGCCCTGGCCGCGATGAGAGCACCGGCCGCCGGAGCCAGCCCGCTGGCGAGGGAGGCAGCCGTGAACAGGGCCAGGCCAGCCAGGAATATCCTGCGCCGGCCAGCGAGATCGGCGGCGCGGCCGCCGAGCAGCACCAGGCCCCCGCTCGCCAGCGTGTAAGCAGTGACGACCCACTGCAAGTCGCCCGGTCCGAAGCTGAGCGAACGAGAGATGGCCGGGAGCGCGACATTCACCACGGTCGCGTCGAGGATGACCATGAACTCAGCTGCGGACAGCACGACCAGCAGCGCCCAGGACCGGCGGTCAGGGGGAAGTTCCGCTGACTGGGGTCCGCGCTGGGCGCTCCGCGTACCCCTCATGCCAGGCGATCCGTGCATCTCGTCCTCCCGATGCGATTAATGGTTTACATGGCTGTCAACAGCTACCCTGGTACGAGACTTTATGGTTGTCAAGCCTGTAAACCATCCATGCATGCGACCGGCCCGGCCACCCGAGGGTGGCCGGGCCGGCGCGACGGCGGGCGCGTTAGTTACCTATTCATGATCAGCGGAATATTGGAACCGCCGCTGTCATAGACGCCCGCTGCCCATAGCTGGCCATCCACGTCGGTGATGCCGCCGAGGATGTTGCTGCCGGTGCCCGGGTTGGGCGCCGGGTTCACGGTCCAGGTGCCGCCGGTCCCCTGCAGCACGAGGGTGTTGTTGCTGTCGGTCGCCGGGTCGACGTAGGTGCCGACCGCCCAGACGCTGCCGCCGGAGACCTGGATGCCCCACATGTTCGTCCAGTTAGCGCCGTCGGGAACGGCGGGCAGCTGCGGGATCGTCCAGGTTCCGCCCTGGTAGCCCGCTACGAACGGCTGGCCGCCGCCCTCGGGGCTGTCGGCCTCGCCCGTAACCCACACCTGGCTTGCGGTCGCCGAGATTCCGTCGAGCATCACGAGGTCCGCAGAGGCGGGCCCAGGCATCGGGACGACGGACCACTTCTTGCCGTCCCAGTGCTCCACCAGCCCCTGGTCAGGCGAGTCCCCGCTGAGCTGCATGCCCGCAGCCCAGACGTTGTTGGCGCTCACGGCGTCGATGGAGTACAGGTGGTTTCCGGTGGATCCAGGGTTCGGGGTTTGGGCGATAGTCCAGCTATGGCCATTCCAGTGTTCGGCCAGCGTCTCGAACTTGCCGTTGGCTCCTTCCTGGTCGCCCACGACCCAGACGTCCGACGGCGATACCGCCGTCGCTGAGTGGAGCATGTCGCGCACCGAGCCGGGCTGCGGGATAGTGGCGATCGACCACTGCGAGCCGTCCCAGTGTTCGACCAAGGCTCGGTCCTGGTAGTCGCTGTTCAGGTACTCGCCGACCGCCCAGGCCTGGCCCTGGCTGGCCGCGACTCCGTAGAACGAGGTGAAGTTGGCGCCGGTCGTCGGCGTCGGCACCACGGTCCAGTTTTTGCCGTCAAAGTGCTCGGCGAAGGTGAGCGTGGCGTCCTGGTTGCTGGTCGCGGTGTCCGGGAGGAAGTCCCCGACCGCCCAGATGTCGCTCGGCGAGGATCCGGCTATGGCACCGAAGCTGTTGTCGTTGGTCCCGTATAGCTGGACCTTGTTCGTGGTCCAGCCGCCGCCCTTCGCCGTTACCGTGCTCTTAGACGTCGGCTCGGTGACCGCCGGACTTGGCGTGGGCCAATTCAGCTGCGGCTGTGGCTGTGTCGCGATCGCGGCGGAGCCGGTGACCTGGAACAGCGAGGAGTACGGCTGCACGTTCGCCGTGTCGCAGGTGAACTGCAGGCAGGGCAGGCCGAAGGTCTGCTGGATGGCGGCCAGTGTCGAGTAGTGGTTGGCGGGCTGGGAATCGGTCACGCCGCGCGGCCCGTGACTGGTGATCACGATCGTCGCGACCTGGCCGGCGCCAGGGTTGGCATCGCAGCAGCCAGCGCTGTCGTCGCCCTCGTCGAAGGTCACGACGATCGCGTTGTTGCCTGCTGCCCACGACGGGGCGTTGGTGATCTGGCTGACCAGCTGGCCGAGGTAGGCGTCGCCGACCGAAACCAGGTGCTGGTCCTGCGGGTCACCGGGGTTGCCGCCGTCCAGGCAGTAGGGCGGGTCCCCGTGCATGTCGTGACATTCGTCCGGGATGATGTAGCTGAATTGCGGCACGTTGCCGCTGCTCAGGTCTGTGCTGAGCTGCCCGACGGGGACCTGCCTGGACCAGTCCTGCGAGTTCCACGAGGTCGTGAAGTTCTGGATACCGTCGTGCTTGGACACGTAAAGCGGGTCGTTGTCTGGTGCCCCGTTGCACAGCTCGGGATAACAGATCCCCTCGTAATTGGGATGCGGAAGCCCCTGCAGGTAGGCCTTCCAGCTGACGCCGGCTTGGTCCATCTGGCTAATGAGGCTCGGCTCGTCGGCACTGTTCTTCCAGTAGGCGTCGTCGCTCTGGGCGTTGAAAGTGTTGCCGCCGAGCAAGCCGACGTAGTTGGACTCGCTGCAGCACGGGCTGACGCCGAAGTAGT
Organism: Streptosporangiaceae bacterium; assembly: GCA_035631375.1. Classification (GTDB taxonomy): domain Bacteria; phylum Actinomycetota; class Actinomycetes; order Streptosporangiales; family Streptosporangiaceae; genus JAJYUU01. The sequence goes on along the minus strand of DASQIW010000128.1, from coordinate 1,497 downwards.
TCGTCTCCAGGCCGAACGTGCTGGCCAGGTAGTTGATGTTGGGCGCGGCCGGGTTGCCGATCACGTCGGTGAGGCCGTGGTTCTCTTCCATGATGAGGAACACGTGATTCAGCGCGGGCATTGTCGACGTGGACTGCGCGGACGCCGCTGGCACGGTGACCAGCGCACCGCCCAGCGCCAGGGACGCCGCGACAAGGAAGATTCTCCTGAAGCGGTGTGGCCCAGCGAGGAGCCTTGATAAGCGAGCGGGATTCGGCATCGTTCCTCCTTGTCACAGGTGCCGATGACCGGCAGCGACCCGACGCAGGGTGCCGGACGAACCACTGCGAAGTGAACCAAGCCCGGCTGAACTGATCGTGACGGGCCGGCGACAGATCAGCGTTCGCTCGCCTGCTGACTGCTGAACTGTTCGCCTCGCTCTTTGCTTTTCGGCTCGGCTCACGCGCCCAGTTCCGGCCACCAGCGGTGCCAGTACGAGTGTCAGCGCCTGCCGAACTGATCCAGTCCGGCACGGCGAACCGACCGTCATCCGGGGAGATGCGTCATGCGTTATGCACTATTGGTCTATTACGACGACAATGCCAAGATCGGTAACGAGGAGCGGCGCCGGCGAGCCGCAGGCCTCGCGTCGGTCCCGGCGCGGCTTCGAGCTGGGGGTGCCCACGTGGGAGGGTTCGACGGCGGCGTCCGGCTGCAGCCAGCGACGACCGCCACCACGGTCCGCTGCTGGGATGGCGGCGACGTCATGGTGTCGCGAGGCCCGGCCGCAACAGCGCGCGAGCAGCTTGGCGGCTGCTTCGTGGTCGACTGCCCCGATGAGGACGCGGCGATCGAGGCCGCGACGCATATCCCGCCAGCCTGGTACGGGTCCGTCGAGGTGCGCCAGGTGATGGCCGAGTCGGCGCAGCCCGACGTGATCATTCCGCCGGGCCGGGCCCGGGGGCGGCCGCCGGTGCTGGCAGCGGTTTCGCGTTAGGGCGGGTGAGCAGGAGCCGGAGGCCAAGGGATCCGGCGCAGAGCACGCTCATGAGAATCGCGGCCGGGATCGCCGCGCCCCGGCCACCGAGACCGGCGAGCGGTGAGAGCACAGCGCCCATGAGGAAGGGCAACGCCCCGAGGTATGCCGACGCCGTGCCCGCGATCGCTCCCTGGCCCGCCAGTGCTAGCGCGGTCGCGTTCGGACGCATCATCCCGAACGCCGACACGAGCACGAACAGGGGCACCAGCAAGGCGATGAGCGGCGGGCGGCCGCTCAGCGCGACGGCCAGCAGGACGAGCGCGGCCAGCAGCTGGGCCGCCTGCGAGGCGTCGACCAGGCCGGCGGCTGATCGGCGCCGGACGAGCCGCGCTCCGGCCTGGGCGGCCGCTGTGAGCCCGAGCGCGTTGATCGCGAACACGAGACTGAACAGCTGCGGGCTGCGCCCGTAGGCATCCTCGACGATGAACGGCAGCGAGGAGATATAGGTAATGAGGGCTGCGGTGCCGAGCCCGACCGCC
>DASQIW010000127.1:0-2799 GCA_035631375.1 Streptosporangiaceae bacterium | reverse complement strand
TACAAAAAGTATGAGCAGACCGTCCGCCTTTACCTGCAACCAGGTCTCGGCCGGAAGCCACTCAGCCGGGTACGTGTCGCGGATGTCCAAGCCTTTCTCAACAAGCAGATCCAGGCCGGGCACTCGATAGCCAAAGTCCAGATCATACGGACGGTGCTAGGAGCGGCATTCACTCGGGCCATGCGGGAGGAACTGGTCTTCATGAACCCAGCCCGCCTGGCCACCTTGCCAACAGCGCCCATGTCCCGCAGTCGGCCATGGTCTGCTGAGGAGGCCCGCCAGTTCCTCACCGTGGCACGCAACGACCCGCTCTACTCCGCGTTCCTGCTACTAGTGGTGTACGGGCTTCGCAGGGAAGAAGTCCTCGGCCTTGCCTGGGAAGACGTGGACCTGGCCGACGACATGCTGAGAGTCGGCTGGCAGCTGCAGCGCATCGATGGTCAGCTCGCCCGGGTACCGGTCAAGACCGCGGCAGGCCGCCGCGTGCTTCCTCTGGTACCGATCGCACGCGACGCACTGATCGAGCAAGCAGAACGACAAGCCGCCGTCCGCAACCTAGTTCGCTCGTTCGAGCGGCTGGTTGACGGCGCGGGCCTGCGGAAGATCCGCCTTCACGACCTCCGTCATACCGTGGCTACGCTGCTCAAGACGCTGGGAGTCGCGCAGCGGGACGCGATGCAGATCCTGGGCCATGCCCGGATCTCGGTCACGCTCGAGGTCTATACCGACAGCGACAGCGACAGCCAGCGCGACGCCCTCACGAGGATGTCGGACCGGCTCTTCGGACCGGCAGGGACCTAAGCGTTGTTGTCATTTGCTGTTGTCACCCGCCCGCGCTCCAAGGGCTGTAGGGCTGTGACCTGGGTGGGCCTAGGTGGACTTGAACCACCGACCTCATCCTTATCAGGGATGCGCTCTAACCGGCTGAGCTATAGGCCCCGGCTGGCTGGCGCCCCGGGCGGATGTCAGATCCCGTGAGAAACGCCGCCGGGAAAGATTACCGCATCTGGTGGGGCGACGGATCAGTCGGTCTCCTTGAGCGTGACCTCGATCCCGCCTCCCAGGTGCGTGACCAGGTTGTAGATCACGGCGCCGAGCGTGGACAGGGCCGTGATGAGGATGATGTCCACCGCCCCGATCAGCATCGTGTACCCGAGAACCCTGGACGGTGATGTCCAGCTGGCCAGGTTCACTCCCGCCGACGACTGGCTGGAGGTGACGCTCGACAGCGTCCTCTGGATCGCGGCGAAAACCCCGAGCCCGGACAGGGCGTAGTAGAGCAGGGCGACCGCCACGAACAGCACCACCCACGCGACCAGGGACATCAGGAAGCTGAACTTCATGACGGACCAGGGCTCGAGCCGGGCGATGACCAGGTTCGCCCGCCGGGCCTCTTTCCTCTGGCTGGTCCTGGGCCGCGGCTTGGGCAGCGCCTGCGTGGCGGCAGCGACGACTCCAGGCTTGGCCGGTGTGGCCGGCTCCTGGGACGGCAGCTCGGCCGGGTAGGGGGGCACTGAGGACTCCCCGCCGACGGGTGGGCTCAGCCCGTCGCTGTACCCGCTCTGGCTCACCCCGTCGTTGTACCCGCTTTGGGCGGCGGGATAGTCCACTGCATACGCCGGGTCGTCCGGGGCCGGCTGCTCGTAGCTGAACGAGTCGTCCTTGGTGTAGGAAATCGGATCCTCGCCCGGGTCCGGGTCCGGGTCCGGGGATTCTTGGCTGCCGTTCAGCGTGGCCGTGTCAGATGCCGCGGGGTCTGGGTCCAGGTCCAGCTCGGGCTGCGGCTGGGTGTCGCCGACTGCTCCATTGAGGTCGTGTGCGCCGTTGGGGGATTCCGGCTCACCGGCGGCGTCCCCCTGCCCGGTCGCGACGGTGGCCTCTTCGCTGACTGCCGAGGCAGCCCCTTTGGGTCGCCACGATGGTGGCTCAACGGGGTGATCCACGCCCACTCCTCCCCGAGGGCTTCCCTTACAAGATTATCGGCCCACAATACTGGCCACAGCGACCGGGGCAGCACGTCATGATCCCCGGCTGACCTTGGGATGTCATTTATATGACGTTCGTGCTGCTCAGTTAGTTGCCTCCGGCTCCTGCTCGCCGGAGCCGCCGGCGTCGGCGGAGTCGTCCGCGAGACCCTCCGCGGAGTCTTCCGCGGGCTCATCGCCTGCGTCATCCCCGTTCACGGCGGCGTGCGGGGACTCGGCGTTGCGGGCGATGGCCACCAGGCTGTCGCCGGCAGCGAGGTTCATCAGCCGGACACCCATGGTCTGCCGGCCCGACTGCTTGACCTCGGAAGCGGCCGTCCTGATCACGCCGCCGGAGGAGGTGATGGCGAACACCTCGTCGTCGGGGTCGACCATGAGCGCCCCGACCAGTTCCCCGCGGGCGGCGACGATCTGCGCGGTCAGCACGCCCATGCCACCCCGGCCCTTGACCGGGTACTGGCCTACGGGTGTCCGCTTGGCGTAGCCGCCGCTGGTGGCGACCAGCACGTCGGCGCCCTCCTTGATCACATGCAGGCCCAGCAGCTCGTCACCGTCCGCAAACCGCATGCCGATCACGCCGGAAGTGGCGCGCCCCATGGGGCGGAGCACCTCGTCGCTGGCGTGGAACCTGATCGCCTGCGCCTTCTTGCTGACCAGCAGCAGATCCTGCTCGGGCGAGACCAGCCGGGCGCCGATCACCTCGTCGTCCTCACGGAGGTTGATCGCGATGATCCCGCCGGTGCGGGGTGAGTCGAAGTCGGTCAGCCGGGACTTCTTCACCATGCCGGACCGGGTGGCCAGCACCAGGTACGGC
>DASQIW010000126.1:0-3308 GCA_035631375.1 Streptosporangiaceae bacterium | reverse complement strand
GCCGAGCGCCTGGTCCGCCGGTTCGGCGAGGTCACCGCCGTCGACGAGGTCGACCTGGACATCCGCCGCGGGGAGATCTACGGCTTCCTCGGGCCCAACGGAGCGGGCAAGTCAACCACGGTCCGGGTGCTGTGCACCCTGCTCACCCCCACCGAGGGGCGGGCGGTCGTGGCCGGGTACGACGTGGCCACCCAGCCGGAGCACGTCCGCCTGCGCATCGGGGTGGCGCTCCAGGAGGCCGCGCTCGACCCCAAGCAGACTGGCATCGAGCTGCTGAAACTGCAGGGTCGGCTGTACGGCCTGACGCGATCCGAGATCCACCACCGGCTGGCCGACCTGAGCCAGCTGATCGACATCGGCGACGCGCTCGGGCGGCCGATCGGCACCTACTCGGGCGGGATGAAGCGCCGGCTCGACCTGGCCGCCGCGCTGATCCACAACCCTGAGGTGCTGTTCCTGGACGAGCCGACCAGCGGCCTGGACCCGGTGAGCCGGGCCCGGATGTGGGAGGAGGTCCGACGGCTCAACGCCGAGCTCAGCATGACCATCTTTCTCACCACCCAGTACCTGGAAGAGGCGGACGAGCTGGCCGACCGGGTCGGCATCATCAACGGCGGCCGGCTGGTCGCTGAAGGCTCACCGGCGCAGCTCAAGCGCAGCGTCGGCAACGACCTGATCATCGCCCACGTTGACGGCCGGGCCGAGGCCGCCCGCCGGGCGGTGGAGCCGCTGAGCGGCGTGCGCAGCGTGGAGGTGCGCGGCGAGGAGATGATCATCACGGCGGTCGACGGCGCCGCGACGATCGGGGCGGTCGCCGTCGCGCTGGCGGGCGTGACACCGGTGCGTCACCTGACGCTCCGCACCCCCAGCCTCGACGACGTGTTCCTCGAGTACACCGGCAACCGGTTCAGCGGCAGCCAGATCACTGACGGTGACGGCCGGCCGGGCGGGCCGGATGACAGCAAGCGGCAGCGAGACCTGGTGGAGGTCGGGTCATGACCAGCATCAGCATCACCACAGTCGGCGCTCGTGACCGGGCAACGATCCAGGCCCGCCCCGCACCCCCGTTGCGCGATGTCGTGTCGATCGCCGGGCGTGCGCTGCGCGCCGTCCCGCGTGAACCGGAGGCGATCATCCCGCCGGTGTTCATCGCCTTGTTCTTCTTCGTGGTCAACATCGGCACCTTGCAGCACCTGACGCAGAGCCACATCAAGGGCTTCGACATCAAGGCGTTCATGCTGCCGACCGCGATCCTGCTGGGCGTGACCGGCGTCTCCCGCGCCGGCTCCCTGGTCACGGACATCCAGGACGGCTACCTCGACCGGCTGCTGCTCACCCCGGTCCGGCGGCTGGCCATCCTCATGGGGCACATGGTCGCGGACGTGGCCATCGCCTGCGCGCTGATGATCCCGATCATCGGCCTGGCCCTCGGCCTCGGGGTGCGCCCTCAGGCCGGGCCGGTCGGCGTGGTGGTGTTCCTGCTGATGGGCTGCTTGTGGAGCCTGGCTTTCGCCGGATTCGGCTACGCCATCGCGCTCAAGACCGGCAACCCGGCCGCGGTCAACTCCAGCTTTCTGCTGTTCTTCCCGTTCCTGTTCATGACGTCGTCCTACGTGCCCCGCTCGCAGCTCAGCGGGTGGCTGAGCGTGATCGCCACCTGGAACCCGGTGACCTACGTGCTGGAAGGCCTGCGGTCCCTGGTCACCCTCGGCTGGCAGTGGGCTTCACTCGGCAAGGCCCTGCTGGCGATCACCGCGGTCGGGGTGCTGAGCATGTCGCTGTGCCTGGCGGCGCTGCGCGGACGGACCAGGCGCGGGTGACGCCGCTGCCCCGGCGCGGGGGCCCGGGGCAGCCGCGCTCCGCCGTAGACCTCCCGAGAGCCGATCATGTTTCGGCGTTCGGCGGGCGCGGCGCCGTACTTTCGTCATGCTGCCTGCGGGCACGTGCGAGCGTGCTGGCGCGGAGCTCGCTGTAGGACGCGGCGAACGCCGACCACCAGCCGTGAGGATTGGTCGAGCCGATCGCCCGGGCCAGCCATCGGCCCGCGTCGGTCCGCAAGGCAGCCAGCGACGACTCACGCCAAGCAGCGGTGTCGTGGCCCAGTGCCTGGTACTCGACAGCCTGGATCAGGGTCTCGATCTTGTCAGCGTCGTGGGCGACCCGCGATTCGAGGGTCTCGGTGGCTTCGTACTCGGCAACGAGAACCTGGACGACTTGGGCCACCTCGGCAGGCATGGCCGATGTCTGGTGGGCAGACACGGCCTCCGGGACGGCGGTGGTGAGGTAGACACGTCCCACCGAGGGGACATCGCCGATCCTGGTCTCGTGTGCGTCATGCAGCAGGCACAGGGCAGCGGTGCGTCCCACGTCAGCGCCCTCCAGGGCGGCTAGCGTGATGCCCACGACACCGACGCGGAAGGAGTGTTCGGCCACGGTCTCCGGCTGTGGGATACCGAGCAGCAGCCAGCCGGCCCGGGTGAGGTGCTTCAGGTGGCCCATCTCGAACAGGAACGTCGCCACCCCTCCCAGCGGGTGATCCGTTTCGGCTGGAACTGGAAGGCTCGCCTGGTCACGGACGTAGACACCGCTCCCGGTGCGGCTGCGAACGAAGCCCTCGTCCCGCAGAGTGCGGATGGCGGTCTGCACCGTCATCCGCGAGACGCTGAAGAACCTGGCCAGTTCATGGCCGGGCGGCAGCTGTGACCCGGGGGCAAGCTCGCCGGCGAGGATCGCCGCGCGGATTGATGCGGCGATTTGGACGTTCGGCTGCCGCTTGTCAGCAGGGTCGACGGGCTGCATACGCGACATGCTAGCTGCCTAGGCAGATGTAGCGGCGTATTGCACCATAGGTAAGCTGGACCTGTGATCGGACTAGGTTATTGACCAACCTCCATAGGCAGATGGTCTCTGGAGGTATGCGCGGAGATCCGGCTGGCACACAGGTGAACACGAGCTGTGGTACGCCTGTGGCAGTGCTTACCCGTGTGAACGATTGAGCCGTGGGCAGAGTGTGAGTCCGGCGATTGTCCCGCCGTTCGCGTCAGATCAAGGACACGCGATGCCCGGTCACTGGTCTCTGCGCACCTTTCTGGAACTGGGCGCCCTGCCCGGCGCGGTTCCCTGCGCGCGGCTGCACGCCCGTCTAGTGGCCTGGGAATGGGGACTGGCCGAGCTGGGCGACGACGCCGAACTGCTGGTCTCCGAGTTGCTCACCAACGCTGTCGCCGCCTCAAGGCTCATGGAGCCGATCTGTCCGGTGCGGCTGTGGCTGGTGTCCGACACCACCCAGATCGCCATCGTGGTCTGGG
>DASQIW010000125.1:0-37395 GCA_035631375.1 Streptosporangiaceae bacterium | reverse complement strand
CGCCGCCGTTGCCGCCGCCGCCGTTGCCGCCGCCGCCGTTGCCGCCGCCGCCTCCGTGGCCGCGGTGGGGCGGCACAGTGAAGGTGATGGTGATGGACCCGCCCGAGGCCCCGCTGCCCGCTGGCGTCTGGGCAGCAGTGGTCGCAGCCGAGGCGACGTACGCGCTAGTCGCCGGGATGAACACGGCAGACAGGCTCCTCGCCGGGACGGCCCCGAGCAGCGCGGCGGTCGCGGTGGCGACGCCGGCCGCGCTGACGGCAACCGGAGAGCCGATGTCTGTCTCGCCCGCCTGAAACTGGACCCACCCAGCGGGGTGGTCGCCATTCGCTGCCGCCTCGGTGGCGGCCAGCGTGGCCAGGGATCCCTGTGCGGAATTCGACACGGTCAGTCTCGTGGCCGTGGAGATCTGCGTGGCTGCCCTCACCTCATGCCGGATGACCGCCGAGGCCCCCAGCCCGGCCAGACCGCCGACAACAGCAGACAGCGTCACATGAGTTGCGCCGCGGGTCAGGCCTCGCGCAGTGGGCCAATGGAAGCCCCGCTTGCGCCAATTGTCCAGAACGGCCTGAGTGACGGGCATGGTTTGCCACAGTAAGGGCAGCACCCTAACTCTGCGAGTACCGCCGGTTAGGGCTTGGCAAACGACGCTCAGCGGCTCGCGGACTTATCACCCGCATCCGGCGCTCCTTACAGGCCTGCGGTCAAGTAGGTGACGGTGAGCGTGCCGCTGTATGGCCCGGCCGGGGTGGACGCCGGGATGTCGAGAACCAGGTCGGCGCTGATGGTGTTGGTCCCGACGCCCTGGCCGCTGGCCGCGGAGGCGAGCACTTGCCCACCGTCTCCCAGGCCAGGGCTGGTGCCTGGCGCCACCGCAGGGCCGAGCGTCGCTCCGCCGACCAGCGGGCTGACGGCCGTCGGCGTCCACCCGAGCTGGTCGCCCGGGATGGTCGCGGCAGGGGATCCGATGCCGGTAAAACTGGACATCTGCCCCAATACGATCCAGCCCGGATCTGTGTTGCGGGTGTCGGTGACCGTGACGTCGTTCAGCGTGCCGATGGCTGTCGTGGGCGGCGTGCTGCCCTGCTCGGGCATGTCCACTGTGCCCGGCGCCACCGTTACGGTGAGCGAGCCGGAGACTGGCACCGACACCGTGATCTGCACGCTGCCCGCCGTCGTGACAGCGGTGCACTGCGTCGTGTCCTGCGCGTCGCATGCCGCGGGCATCGGCGCAGTGCTGGCGAGAATGTCGCTGCCGTTGGACATCGTCGGATTGTTGCAGTTCTGGAGGTTGGTCGACAGCACGGCTGGCAACTGGTTACCCGGCACCCTCAGCAACTGCGTGAACCCGTCCTCGACCAGATTGACTGGCAGTGCTGCGTAGCCGAATGAGTCCACCTGCTGCTGCCCCTGGCACAGCAGGTACTGACCGAACGCTCCCAGCGTGTATCCCTTGTCCGTGGTCATGGGTGAGATGAGGTCGGTCGGCACGATCATGTACGAGTAGTAGGACAGCTCGTAGGTGCGCGGGTCGGCGTCGGTGTAGACCTGCGACAGGTCTTCGGTCTGATACAGCGGGCTGGTGGTGTCCGTGTTGATCTGCGCGCTCAGCAGGGATACCCCGACGTTGTCTGGCGTCGGCGCCGTGTAGTAGCCCGCTGCGTTCAGCACCTTCGCGACCGGCAAACCTGTGCTGAGCGCATTCGAGTACTCGGTGTAGCCAATCGCGCCCTCCGCGCTCGCCTGCCTCACATAGCCGGTAACCCCGAGGTCCCCGGCCTGCCCCACCATGGTCGTCCCTGGCTGCACAGGGTAGGCAAAGGTCTGGGTACACGGGGCGCGTCCAACCACTGCGCAGTAGGCGGTCCAGGAAGAGGGCTGGGTCGCGAGCATCCACTGGGTGAATGCCCCAGTCGACCCCGACGCGTCGCTGCGGACAACCGGGGTGATCGGCTCAGCCGGCAGGGTCAGTCCGGGGTTGTCTGCCGCGATCTTCGGGTCATTCCACAGCGTGATCTGGTTGGTGAAGATGCCGGCGATGACGGCGCCGGACAACCGCAGGTTCGTCACCTGGGTGCCGCCGATATGCAGGTTGTACACAAACGACACGGCGCCAGCGGTGTCGGGAACGTAGGTGTAGCCCCGCGTTGGCGGCGGCGGGTAGGAAACGCTGCCGTCTCGCACCCCGTACGGGATCTCCGATGCGGCCCAGTCCACGGTGCCGCCCGAGTACTCCTGTAGTCCGGAGACCGATCCGACCGGGCTGTAGTTGACCGACATCCCCATGGCGGCGACGTTGGCGGTCCAGTCCGCAATCGCGGTGTACGACCAGGTCGAGCCGCCGCCGGAGATGGTCACGAAGGAGGCCGCGGACGCTGCCTGTGCCGGCGCGAGAAGAGCTGCGCACAGGGCGCCAGAAGCCGCAGCCATCGCGAGGAAACTCCGCCGGGCAACACGCCAGCTGGCCCGTAACCCGGGCCGGCACAGCCATTCGTCGAGAAACGGCGTTAACGGCATGGGCGGACGATACGCCGGGGATGTCAACTTTGAGCGTACTGCTGGTGAGATCTGCGAGAACACCGGCTTCCCGGCGGGGGCGGCGTCGTCACACACCCTCACTGCGCTCGCGCTCGGCAGTCGATCCGCGCGCGGAGGCCGATCCGGTTGCCCCGGTTCTGCGGGGAGTCGGATTGCCGCTGCCGCATACTGGTCTAAACAGCCCGGTCAACGACGACCGATCTGCAGATGGGGGGCCCAGGCGTGGGCAACGGCGACGACCAGGCGCCGGCAGCTGGGCGCGACTACGGCGACATCCTCTGGGCGCCAACCGCCGAGTCCGCCGAGAACGCTGAGATCACCCGGTACGCGCGCTGGCTCGCCAGCCACAGCGGCCCGGCCATACCGGGCGTCGCCCCCGGCGAGCTGGCCTCCTACCGCGAGCTGTGGCGGTGGTCGGTGGACGCACCGGCCGAATTCTGGACCTCCATCTGGGACTTCTTCGGCGTGCTCGGCCGCCGCGGCGACGGGCCCGTCCTCGCGGGTGAGATGCCGAACGCGACCTGGTTCGCGGGCAGCACACTGAACTACGCGCGGAACGCCCTCTACCGCGCCGCCGCGCCACCCGACCGCACCGCGGTGATCTACCGTGCGGAGGCCGGTCGAGACGGCACTCTCAGCTACGGGGAACTCCGCGCCGAGGTCGGGCGGGTGCAGGCAGGGCTGCGACAGCTTGGGGTCGGGCCCGGGGATCGGGTGGCTGCCTACCTGCCGAACTCACCCGAGGCGTTGATCGCGATGCTCGCCACCGCCAGCCTTGGCGCGATCTGGACGTCCTGCTCGCCGGACTTCGGTGCACACAGCGTCATCGACCGGTTCGCGCAGATCTCACCGAAGGTGCTGCTCGGCGTCGACGGCTATGCCTACAACGGCAAGGGCTTCGACCGGCGGCCCGAACTCGCCGTGATCGCGGCCGGCCTCCGCGATCTGCAGGCCGTGGTGATGGTGGACTACCTCGGCACGGCGGCGGCGATGACCGGCCTGCCGGCTGGCGTCACGGTGCTGGACTGGGCCAGCTTCGGCGGGCCCGGCGGTCAGGACGCGGGGAGGGCCGAGCCGGACTTCACGGACGTGCCGTTTGAGCATCCGCTGTGGGTGCTGTATTCCTCGGGCACGACTGGCCTGCCCAAGCCGATCATGCACGGCCACGGCGGCGTCGTTCTCGAGCACCTCAAGGCGCTCGCCCTGCATCAGGACCTGACCAGCTCCGACACCTTCTTCTGGTACACCACCACCGGATGGATGATGTGGAACTACGTCGTCGGCGGGCTGCTGGTCGGGGGCACCGTTGTGCTCTACGACGGCAGCGCGACTCATCCCGGTTCCGACGAGCTGTGGGCGCTGGCGGCGCAGGCGGGTGTCAGCTACTTTGGCGTCGGCGCCCCGTACCTGCTGGCCTGCGGGAAGGCTGGCCTGCACCCGGCCCGCGAGCACGACCTGTCCCGCATCAGGGGGATAGGTTCCACCGGCTCTCCGCTTCCGCCTGAAGGCTTCCGCTGGGTGTACGAAGAGCTGGGAACGGGGTCGCCGGGCCTGATTCTCGGCTCGTATTCGGGCGGCACCGACCTGTGCACCGGGTTCGTCGGGCCGTCGCCGCTGCTGCCGGTGCGTGCCGGGGTGATCTCCGGACCATGCCTGGGCGCCAAGGTGGAGGCGTTCGACCCGGCTGGCAAGCCGGTCATCGGCGAGGTGGGGGAACTCGTGCTGACCGCGCCGATGCCGTCCATGCCGGTCGGATTCTGGAATGACCCGGACGGCAAGCGGTACCGGGACGCCTACTTCGCCGCGTACCCGGGCGTATGGCGGCACGGCGACTGGATCATGATCCGGCCCGACGGCGGCTGCGTCATCTACGGCCGGTCCGACGCCACCCTCAATCGCGGCGGGGTCCGGATGGGCACGAGCGAGTTCTACCGGGTGGTGGAGGCACTGCCGGAAGTGGCCGACAGCCTAGTGGTCGACACGGGTCAGCTCGGCCAGGCCGGGCGGCTGATCCTGTTCGTCGTCCCCGCTGACGGGCACATGCTCGACGACACCCTCGTTGGCCGGCTGCGCTCCCTGCTGCGCGCTGAACTGTCCCCGCGGCACGTCCCCGACGAGATCCACCAGGTTCCTGGCATCCCGCGGACGCTGTCCGGCAAGAAGCTGGAAGTTCCGGTCCGCAGGATCCTGCAGGGCACGCCGGTCGCCGCCGCGGCCGACCCCGACGCGCTCGCCAACCCCGAAGTGCTCGGGTACTTCGCCCGGGAGGCCGGCCAATGACCGCGGGGCGCAGCTTCGGCGAGGAAGGCGGCCTGCTGACCTACGGCCGCTACCTGCGGCTACCGGAGCTGCTCGGGCAGCAGGTGCTCACGTCGAGCCCGCCGGTGCACGACGAGATGCTGTTTATCGTCGTGCACCAGACCTATGAACTGTGGTTCAAGGAGCTGCTGCACGAGCTGACCGCCGTCCGCGATGCACTCCTGGCACGAACGACCCCGCTGGCCCGGCAGCTGATGCGCCGCGTGCACGTCATCGAGCAGCTGCTCATCAGCCAGGTGGCTGTGCTGGAAACGATGACGCCGCAGGACTTTGGCGAGTTCCGGGCCGCGCTCGCGCCGGCCAGCGGGTTCCAGTCGGTCCAGTTCCGCGAGCTGGAGTTCCTGTCCGGCGCCAAGGATCCTGGCTTCATCCGCCGGTTCCGATCGCTGACTGACGACGAGCGAACTCGGCTCGCCGCGCGGCTCGCCGAGCCGACCCTGTGGGACGCCTACGTGGACCTCCTGGCCTGGCAGGGCCTGCCGGTGGGCACCGACAAGGAGATCCTGGCCGCTCTCGTGACGGTGGCCAGAGACCGGGCGCACCACGACGAGCTGTGGGAACTGGCGGAGGACCTGCTCACCCACGACGAGCTGGCCGCGCTCTGGCGGTCGCGGCACGTGCAGATGGTGGAGCGGCAGATCGGCACGAAATCAGGCACCGGCGGTTCAACGGGTGCGCCCTATCTGCACAGCCGGGTGTCGCTTCGGTATTACCCACTGCTCTGGGAACTACGAGACTGTCTCTGAGCGGCAGCGTCGCCGCGGGTCGGGAGTCGAAGATGTCACAGCAGACCGAGGATGACCTCCTGGTGGCGGCCGCCGCGTGCGCCGGGCCGTTGCCGGGCAGCGGCGAAGTGGGCGCCTGTCTGAAGGCCTATTACCGGCACGTGGCAGATGACGACCTGGCAGCGGCAGGTCCGGAGCGGCTCGCCGCGGTGATGGATCGGCATATCGCTCTGGCCGCGCACCGGCCTCAGGGCCGGGCGCTGGTGGAGGTCAGGTCCGGCGGAACCGCCGTGCTCGGCCCGCCCGCCGACGTTGTCGACATCGTCACCGACGACATGCCGTTCCTCGTCGACTCCGTCACCCTCGAGCTGGCGAACCACGGCCTGTCGGCACGGCTGATCGTGCACCCGCAGCTGCGGGTCAGGCGAGACGTAGCCGGCGCGCTGCGCGAGATCGTAGGGCCGGCCTCCGGTGCGCCGGACTCCGGCCACGACGAGCTGGCGGAGTCATGGATCCATATTGAGATCCCGCCGCTGGCGGACGGCGAGGCCCGCGTGCTGGCTGCCGACATCGAGCGGGTGCTCGGCGACGTCCGGGTCGCGGTGGAGGACTATCCACGGATGCGCGCACGGGCGCTGTGGTTGGCGGACGATGTGCTCAGCACGCCACCTGACACGCCGGAGGCCGAGTCCCTCGCCGAGATAGCGCACCTGCTGCGCTGGCTGACCGCCGGTCACTTCACCTTCCTTGGCTACCGCGAGTACGACCTGGTCAAAGAGCCTGTCGGCCTTTCGCTGCACGGGGTGCCGGGCACTGGCCTTGGCATCCTGCGGCACGACCGCAAGGGTCCCGGCTCGTTCGCGAGACTGCCCGAGGAGGTCAAGGCCCGCGCTCTGGACCCGCGCCGGCTGATCCTGACGAAGGCGAACTCGCGGTCAACGGTGCACCGCGCGAGCTACCTGGACTACGTGGCGGTGAAGAGGCTGTCGCCGGAGGGCGAGGTCAATGGGGAGTACCGCTTCCTCGGCCTCTACACGCACGCGGCGACCGCGGAGCGGGTCAAGGACGTCCCGGTGCTGCGCCGCAAGCTGGCTGATGTGCTGGCGATCTCCGGTCTGAGCCCCGACAGCCATGACGGCAAGGACGTCGCCGAGGTGCTCGACTTCTATCCGCGGGAAGAGCTCTTCATGACCCCGGCCGCCGACCTCGCCGCGATCGCGGCCGGCGTGCACCTGGCCCGCGAGCGCCGGCAGACCAGGCTGTTCTTGCGCCGGGATGTCTACGGGCGCTACGAGTCCTGTCTGGTGTATCTGCCCAGGGACCGGTACACCACGCCGGTGCGTCTAGCCGTGCAGGAGATCCTGCAGCGAGCCTTCGGGGCATCACAGGTCGACTACAGCGCGCAGGTGGGCGAGTCCGCCATGGCGAAACTGCACGTGGTGCTCAGAGGCGAGAACGGCCGCCGTCTTCTGGATGCCGACCCGGCGAGGCTCGAGCGCGAGGTCGCCGCCGCTGTCCGGTCCTGGGATGACGACCTGGCGGCGGAGGCGGCCCGCGCGCTGGGCCCGCAGCGCGGCCGCGAACTGGTGAATCAGCTCGGCGGCTCGATCCCCAGCGCCTATCAGACCGATGTACCAGCCTCGGCGGCGATCACGGACTTCGCCAGGATCCTGCGGCTGCGGGAGACTGGCCGCGACGTCGACTTCGAGCTGTGGGAGTCGGAGACCTACACCGGTGGTGTGCCGATCGAGGCCACCGAGCTGCCGGACGGCGGTAGACGGGTGTGGCGGCTGACGATCTATTCCGCAGGCGGCCCGATCACGCTGACCGACGTGCTGCCCCGGCTGCAGCACATGGGCGTCGACGTGGTCGACGAGCATCCCTACGAGTTCCCCGGTACGGACCCCTTCTGGATCTACGACTTCGGTCTGCGCCGGACGGCCGGGCGCGAGGCCGACACCGCCGGCGGCGACCTGATGGCCGACCAGCGGGTGCGGGAGCAGGTCGAAAGTGCCCTGGCCGCGCTGTGGGATGGCCGGATCTCCGACGACTGGTTCAACGCGCTGGTCCTGGACGCGCAGCTGACCTGGCAGCAGGTCGTCATGCTGCGTGGCTATGCCCGGTACCTGCGGCAGGCCAAGATCAGTTTCAGCCAGGCCTATATCGCTCGCGCGCTCCGGTCGAACGCGTCCATCGCCCGTCTGCTCGTCCGGCTGTTTGAGTCCCGCTTCGACCCGGCCAAACAGGCCGGTGAACAGGAGCGCAGCGAGGCAATCGCCGAGGAGATCCGGGGCGCCCTGGATGCGGTGGCGAGCCTGGACGATGACCGCATCCTCCGCTCCTATCTGGGCCTGATCACCGCCACACTGCGCACGAACTACTACAGCAGCGCCTTCGGCCCCGTTCCCTATCTCGTCGTGAAGATGAACGCGCGGGAAGTGCCGGGCCTGCCTGCGCCCTGGCCGCAGTTCGAGATGTTTGTCTACTCGCCCCGGTTCGAAGCCGTGCACCTGCGTTTCGCCCCGGTGGCGCGGGGTGGGCTGCGCTGGTCGGACCGGCCGGAGGACTTCAGGACGGAGATCCTCGGCCTCGCCAAAGCGCAGGAGGTGAAGAACTCGGTCATCGTCCCGTCCGGGGCGAAGGGCGGCTTTGTCTGCAAGCAGCTGCCCGACCCGACGGACCGGGAGGCCTACGCGGCGGAGGTGCTGGCCTGCTACCGGCTGTTCATCACCGCGATGCTCGACGTCACCGACAACCTGGTCCAGGGCCAGGTGGTGCCGCCACCGCAGGTGGCGCGCCACGACGCCGACGACCCGTACCTGGTGGTCGCCGCCGACAAGGGCACCGCGACGTTCTCCGACACCGCAAACGAGATTGCGGTCGCGCGCGGGTTCTGGCTCGGCGATGCGTTCGCATCGGGCGGGTCGGAAGGCTACGACCACAAGAAGATGGGCATCACCGCGCGCGGCGCCTGGGAATCGGCCCGCTACCACTTCCGCACTCTCGGCGTGGACGTCGACAAAGACGATTTCACCGTCGCGGGCATCGGCGACATGTCCGGCGATGTCTTCGGCAACGGGATGCTGCTGTCGCCGCACATCGCCCTGGTGGCGGCGTTCGACCATCGGCACGTGTTCCTCGACCCCGCTCCCGATCCCAAGGCCAGCCTGGCGGAGCGACACCGGCTTTTTGGCCTGCCGCGCTCGTCGTGGGCCGACTACAACCCCGCTCTGATCTCGGCAGGCGGCGGCGTGTGGCCGCGCTCAGCGAAGTCCATCCCGCTGTCGCCGCAGGCCAGGTCCCTGCTGGGGCTGGATGACGCCGACGCGGCGCTGTCACCCGATGCGGTGATCTCGGCCATCCTGGCCGCACCGGTCGATCTGCTGTGGAACGGCGGGATCGGGACTTACGTCAAGGCGTCGTACCAGTCCAACGCCGACGTCGGCGACCGGACCAACGATGGCGTGCGGATCGACGCCATCGCGCTGCGGGCGCGCGTCGTCGTCGAGGGCGGCAACCTCGGCCTCACCCAGCAGGGCCGGGTGGAATTCGCGCTGGCCGGCGGGCTGGTGTGCACAGACTTCATCGACAACTCGGCCGGCGTCGACACCTCTGACCACGAGGTGAACATCAAGATCCTGCTGGACCGGGAGGTCCGGGCGGGCGGCCTGACTGCAACTGGCCGGATCGAGCTGCTGCAGGCCATGACCGGCGAGGTCGCCAGCCATGTGCTCGAGCACAACTACCACCAGGTCCGCGTGCTGGCGGCGGCCGTCGCGCAGGCGCCGCAGATGCTCCATGTGCACGCGCGGTACATCCACAAGCTAGAACGGGACGGCCGCCTGCAGCGGAAGCTCGACGTGCTGCCAACAGAGCGGGAGATCGCTGAGCGGCGCAGGGCGCGCGGCGGCCTGGTCCTGCCGGAGTTTGCCGTGCTCCTGGCCCAGACCAAGATCGCCACGTCGGAAGAGGTGCTGGCCTCCGCGCTGCCTGACCAGGCCTACCTGCACCGCGTGCTCGCCGATTACTTCCCGTCCGCGCTGCGCGCGACATACGCGGCCCGGATGGCGGAGCACCCGCTGCGCCGGGAGATCATCACCACCGTCGTGGCGGGCGACATGGTGGACCGCTCGGGAATTACGTTCGCCTTCCGGCTGGCCGAGGAGACCGGCGCGTCGGTGCCTGACATCACGGCGGCCTGGCTCGTAGCGCGCGCCGTTTTCGACATGCCCGGCTTCTGGGCGCAGGTGGAGTCGCTCGATGGCCTGGTCGACACCGGCACGCAGGTGCTCGCGATGCTCGAGGGCCGGAAGCTGACCGAGCGGGCGGCCCGCTGGCTGCTCGCGTTCCGTCGCCCGCCCTTCGACGTGCAGGACACCATCGACTTCTTCGCAGCGGGCGTCCTGACGGTCGCGGCCGGGCTGCCGAAGCTGCTGGCCGGCCGCGACCTGACTGGCTTTGACGAGCGCCGGGACGTGTACCTGGCCCGCGGCGTGCCGGCCGACTTGGCCGACCGGATCGCCGCTATGGTGCCGGCCTACTCGGCCTTCGACATCATCGACATCGCCCACGGCACGGGTAGGCCGGTGGACGAGACCGCCGAGGTGCATTTCGACCTGGCCGACCGGCTGCAGATCGCCCGGCTGCGGGACCTCATCACCGAGCTGCCGCGAGAGGATCGGTGGAACACCATGGCCAGGGCGGCTATCAGGGACGACCTCTACGCCGCCCATGCCGCGCTGACGAGGGATGTGCTAGCCGTCACCGGGCCGGGCAGCCCGGAGCAGCGGCTGGCCGCGTGGGTCGCCAGGAACGCCCCGGCGGTCCGGCGCGCGGACCAGACGCTCACCGAGATCTGGGAGAGCAACGATTTCACGGTCGCGACGCTCTCGGTTGCGGTCCGCGCCGTGCGGTCACTGGTGACGACGGCGACGCTGCCCGGCTAGTGGCTGCGGGGGGACTCGGGGGGTCGGCCCCCCGGGACAGCACTGTCTGAGTACTCAGTCAGCGGGGCAAAACTGCCTGGTAGCGCCCGTCGCGTAGGCTGCAGGCATGGCAACCGACCCCACGAGCGACATTGCTGAGCTGATCTCAAAGCTCGCCAGCGTGGAGGCGGTCCTGGACCCCGACGCCATGCGCAAGGAGGCCGAAAGCCTGCGCGAGCGATCGGCAGAGCCGGGCCTGTGGGACGACCAGGAACAGGCGCAAGAGGTCACCAGACGACTCTCCTACCTGGACGCCGAGCTCGCCCGGCTTGAGGCGCTGCGCCGCCGGCTCGACGACACGGCCGTCATGTTCGAGCTCGCCGAGAGCGAGCACGACGAGCCGACGAAGGCCGAAGCCGAGCGGGAGCTAGCGGCGCTCCGCAAGGAGATCGATCAGCTCGAGATCAGGACGCTGCTGAGCGGCGAGTACGACGCCAGGGAAGCGCTGATCAGCATCAACGCAGGCGCCGGTGGCGCGGACGCGGCTGACTGGACCGAGGGCCTGCGCCGCATCTACCTGCGCTGGGCCGAGCGGCACGGGTTCGCGACGGAGGTCTACGACACCTCCTATGCGGAAGAGGCCGGCATCAAGTCGACCACGTTCGCGATCAAGGCGCCGTATGCCTACGGGACGCTACGCGGCGAGCACGGAACGCATCGGATGGTGCGGATCTCTAAGTACGACAACCAGGGCCGCCGTCAGACCTCGTTCGCGATGGTGGACGTGCTGCCTGTGGTGCAGCAGGTCGATCACATCGACATCCCCGAGGACGAGATGCGGATCGATGTGTTCCGGTCCAGCGGGCCCGGCGGCCAGGGCGTCAACACCACCGACTCCGCTGTCCGGATCACCCACCTGCCGACAGGGATCGTCGTCTCCTGTCAGAACGAGCGGAGCCAACTCCAGAACAAGGCGACAGCCATGGCGGTGCTGCAGTCCAAGCTGCTCGAGCGCAAGCGTGAGGAGCAGGCAGCCAAGCTGAACGAGCTGCGCGGAGACGGCGGCCGTAGCTGGGGTACGCAGATCCGGAATTACGTTCTGCATCCATACCAGAACGTCAAGGACCTGCGGACGCAGTACGAGACGGGCAACACCGCCGCGATCATGGACGGCGAGATCGACGACTTTATCGAGGCCGAGATCCGCTGGCTGCGCAGCCAGGGCCTCTAGGGCAGACGTGGTCTGCCGACCCCAGGGTCGGCACCAAGCACCGTGGAGCTAGTGCCCCAGGTGCATCGCCGCCACCGCCAGCAGGGCCAGGATGAGCAGGACAGCGGCAATGAGCTGCATGCTCACGGTGTGGCCATGGTGGTGGACGTGCGCCCTGGCCTCGCGGCAGGTCGGGCAGCGACCCTCCGAAACCGGCCCGGCACACTGGGCGCAAATCAGGTGCTCACAGCTCATCCGGCTCCTACAGGGCTAAAGCGGTCGACGGGCCACTTCCACGATGTTGGACGTTCCTAACCAGTTTCCCCCCTAGACTGTCCCGTGGCCAAACCGGGAGCCTGCATAGCCCGGAAGCCACGACAGCTCTCGTCTACACCTGCGATGGACCAGTGATCCACTTCGACAACGTCACCAAGACGTACGCGAATCAGGGCCGCCCGGCGCTGGAGAACGTGAACCTGGATGTCGAGAAGGGCGAGTTCGTCTTCCTAGTGGGGCCGTCTGGCTCCGGTAAGTCAACGTTCCTGCGGCTGATCCTGAAAGAGGAGCGCCCGACCACGGGTCGCATCCACGTGGCGGGCAAGGACCTGGCTCGCCTCACCAACTGGAAGGTTCCGCACCTGCGCCGTCGCATCGGCTGCGTCTTCCAGGACTTCCGGCTGCTGCCAAACAAGAATGTCTACCAGAACATCGCGTTCGCCCTTGAGGTGATCGGCAAGCCACGCCGGTTCATCCGCAAGGTCGTCCCCGAGGTCATCGACCTGGTCGGGCTGGAGGGCAAGCGGGACCGGATGCCAGACGAGCTCTCCGGCGGTGAGCAGCAGCGTGTCGCCATGGCTAGGGCGTTCGTGAACCGTCCGATGATCCTGCTGGCGGACGAGCCGACCGGAAACATCGATCCGGCGACGTCCATCGGCATCATGAAGGTGCTGGACCGCATCAACCGGACGGGGACAACGGTCGTCATGGCCACGCACGACGCGGCGATCGTCGACTCAATGCGCAAGCGCGTCATCGAACTCGAGTACGGCAAGGTCGTTCGCGATCAGTCGCGCGGGGTTTACGGCCAGGCGTACTGACGCCCTGCGACTGACAAAACGCTAAGGACGTTCAGCAAGTATGCGATTCAATTTCGTTTTCAGCGAGGTATGGATCGGTCTGCGCCGGAATCTGACGATGACCGTCGCCCTCGTCGTCGTGGTCGCGATCAGCCTGTCGCTGCTCGGCACCGGGCTGTTGTTCGTCAAGCAGGTCGATAACACCAGGTCCTTCTGGCAGAGCCGGGTCCAGCTGTCGGTGTACCTGTGCACTGCCACCGACGTGTCGGCTAACTGCCAGAAGAGCGGCCAGGTGACTCAGGACCAGATCAACTCGATCAGGAATGAGCTGCTCGCGACGCACGACATTCTCAGCATTCAGTTCGTCAGCGCGAAGCAGGCATATAAGCAATTCCGGCAGGAGTTCGCGAGCAACACGCCGATCGTCAAGTACACGCAGCAGGACTCGATCCCGCCGTCGTTCCAGATCAGGCTGAAGAACACGGAAGTGGATGCGCCCCAGGTGACCGAGGTCATGAACGGGGTAACGGGTGTGTCCCAGGTGGTCAACGACGCTTCGATTCTCAACCAGTTCTACCGGCTGCTGGACGGCGCCCGGAATGCGGTGGTCGCGGTCGCCATCTTCCTGCTGATCGCCGCTATCTTGCTGGTCGCGAACACAATCCGGCTGTCGGCCTTCAACCGCCGCCGCGAGACGTCGATCATGCGGCTGGTGGGCGCGTCGAACTTCTATGTGCAGCTGCCGTTCCTCGTCGAGGGAATGATCGCCGGGATGATTGGCTGGCTCGTCGCCACCGGCCTGCTGATCGGGGTGAAGTCGGTCCTGATGAGCACGCTGCAGAGCATCTTCCCGTACGGGGTCACCCTCAGCACCACCGACCTGGTTGAGGTGATCATCGTGGCTATGATCACCGGCCTGCTGATCTGCGGCAGCACCTCGTTCCTCACGCTCCGGCGTTACCTCCGGGTGTGAAGTTAGAATCGTCTCCCGGTGGCTGCGGACCAAGGCAAGAAGATCATTGCCAGTAACCGGCGAGCCCGGCACGACTACACCATCGAAGACACGGTGGAGGCCGGCCTCGTGCTCACCGGCACCGAGGTGAAGTCACTTCGAGCCGGGCGGGCAACGCTGACCGAGGGTTACGGACAAATCACTAACAATGAGGCATGGCTGCACGGCGTGCACATCCCCGAGTACACGCAGGGCACCTGGACGAACCACGAGCCGCGGCGCACCCGCAAGCTGCTGATGCACCGCAGGGAGATTGACAAGCTGGCCAGCTCGATTCACGAGCAGGGGCTGACCCTGGTCCCGCTGTCGCTGTACTTCTCGGGAGGGAAGGTCAAGATCGAGCTAGCGCTGGCACGGGGCAAGCGCGCCTACGACAAGCGGCAGGATCTTGCCAAGCGCGACGCTGCTCGGGAGATCGAGCGCGAACTCCGGCGGCGGAGATAACCGTGACTGGCGCTACCCGGTCCGGCAGCCGCAGCAAGCGGTCCGGGGCCCATCGCGCGCCCCGGACAAGGCCGTATCCACGACGTCTGACGCCCGCTGGTACGGGGAACGGGAAGAACAGGGGGACCAGCAACCAGGCCAGATCTGGCAGGGCGGGAGCTTTCGGGGTGGCACTGCGCTCGCGTTCTACGCTCGTGCGCGCGTCCGCCTTTGCCATTGCCGCGGCTCTGGTCGGCCTCGGGATGGCCCGGCCGGGCATTTCGTCGGCGGAACCGACCGTGCAACAGTTCCTGCTCGCCTGGCAGTCGCGGCACTACCTGGCTGCCGCACGGCTCACCACCGGGAATCCGCAGGTTGTCGCGGCCGCGCTGGCGAGCGCCTATCAGCGGCTGGATGCCAGCAACGTCAACATGTCGATCCGCGGAGTCAGGCAGCACGGCCGGACAGCACGGGCGAACTTCGAGGCCGCGATCGACCTGTCGGGGAGCGGTCTGCTGTGGACATACACGGGCGGCTTCCAGCTGACTGACGGCAGCCACGGCTGGCGGATCGCGTGGAGTCCGTCGGTGATTGTGCCGGGCATGACCGACAAAGAGCAACTGGCCGTGGTCAGCCAGTTCTATCCCCGGTCCGATATAACGGACTCCGCAGGGCACTCCCTCATCGTGCCCTCGAAGGTCTATCAGGTCGGGGTGTACCCCGGCAGCCTGACGGACCCGGTCCGCACGGCGACCGCCCTGTCCGCGGTCACCAAGATCCCAGCTGACCAGATCGCGGGCCAGATCGAGGAGAACCCGCAATCAAACTTCCTCGAGCTCATTAGCTATACCCAGGCTGAATACGCCAGCCTGGCCAAGACCCTGGCCGCCATTCCGGGCTTGCACGTCAGGCAGGTCACCGAGGCGCTGTTCGAGAGCATCGCGCCGGACGTTGTCGGCACTGTCGGCACCGAGTCGGCCAGCATCCTGCGCACCGACGGTGTGGAGTACCGGCCTGGAACCACCGTGGGCCTCACCGGCCTCGAGTCGATGTTCCAGCGGCAGCTTATTGGCACCCCGCGCACCGACGTGGTCCTGCAGCAGGCCGGTACCGCAGCAGTCGAGCTGAAGACCTGGCCCGGTACCCGCGGTACGCCGGTCCGCACCACGCTGGACTCGCGCGTGCAGCTCGCCGCGGACAGGGCACTCGGCCGGGCGCCGGGCTCGGCGGCCCTTGTGGCCGTACAGGCATCGACAGGCAAGATCCTGGCCGTCGCGAGCCACGCCCAAAGCGGCATGCCGACGCTGAATGCGCTGGCAGGCCAGTACCAGCCGGGTCAGGCGTTCACGATCATCTCGTCGGCTGCGTTGCTGTCGAGCGGCCGTCTGACCCCGAGCGACCCCGTTCCGTGCCCTCCCAGCAATTCGGTGGACGGAACGGTATTCACCAATGTTCCGCCGGAACCGAACCTGGGCAGCACCCCGTCGTTCCAGGCGGATTTCTCCCACGCGTGCGCGACGGCCTTCGCGGGCGGTCTTTCGCTGTCGCTGAGCGCCGACGACCTGGCGAAGGCGAGCAATTCGTTCGGCATCGGCGGCTGGGAGCTGCCGGTCGGCAGCTACTTCGCGGGTCAGACCGGGCAGCCCACGGGGGAGGGCGCGCTGGCCGCGGACATGATCGGAACCGGGGGCGTTCGGGTCAGCCCGCTGGGCATGGCACTCGCCGCGTCGGTCGTCGACTCAGGCCGCTGGCACGCGCCATCCCTGGTATGGGGCATGACCGATCCGAATTCCACGCCGCGCACTGCGGTCAGTAACCAGGTCCTGGCGTCGCTGCGCAGCCTCATGCAATCGGCGATGCACACGCCGCGGAACCAGGTCGCGAACGTGGGGGGCAACGTCGCTGGTCAGACCGGAAGCGCGGCGTTCGGGTGGGGGCAGTTGCGCAGCAACTGGTTCGTCGGCTACCAGGGCGACATCGCCTTCGCAGTCATCCAGCTCAGCAGCGCCAGGTCTGCGGCCTCCGCGTCGGCCGTGCCGCTGACCGCGAGCTTCCTGCACAACCTGCGCGCCGGAATCTGATCGCGGCGCTCGCCGGCGCACGGAGTCATGACGTGTTCATTAAAGGGTTTTGAGTAACTCGGGGCAACCCCATTGCTACGGAACGGCGTCTTTCCTAGTGACTGGGGTGCCGCTTGGGGGGTTGCGGCCCAGTCGTCGTGATGAGAACCGGGCCTCATCTCGGGGGAGGCCCGGCTTTGGACCGGCCCCGACCCTGCCGGTCATCGCCCCCGTGGACGCGATTCGGCCACCGCCAGCGTCCACGGGGGCACCTCGTCACCATCCAGTGGATGCCCGACGGGGACCGCGCTCTGCGGTCCACCCGTCGGGCGTTCTTGCGTGTTAGACCGGGCGGAATGCATCAGGTAGCCTGAACGCTTACAACTCAAGAGGGGGTGACTGGCTTCGACTTCGGTGGTTGATCCAGGGGAAGCGGGTCGGGGACGGCGGACATAACCCCGTTAATACTGTGACCGCAAAAAGATAACTGCCAACAACAAGGCAATCGCGCCTGCTGATCTGGCTCTCGCGGCCTAACTAACCGCAGAGCTACAGCACGTGGCGCTGTCAGCCCGGGAGTGCCTCCGGCCCGGTGTCTGGCATCAGCGAGGAGGATAACCTGCTAGCCCGGTCGCGGGACTAGTCGGGACATCTAACAGCGACTGAGCCCGTCGGCAGCTCGCCTGCGTGACTGCCGGGGCTGAGAAAAGCACAGCAGGCTGCACCCGGAGAAGCCCTGGTGATGTACTGAAGGACGCGGGTTCGATTCCCGCCACCTCCAAGAGTGTTCAGTGCTTGTTCAGACGGCCGAGTCCTGAGCGCTGTTGGAGGTGCTGCCAGCCCTCTTTTAAGCCCGGAGATCAGTGACCAGCCGCGTGTAGTCGCTGTCGAGACTATTCAGCTGCTGCTGCAGTGGGGACCCGGAGACCTGGCTCTGGTACTGAGCGACGCTGGTGGATGCGGCCAGCTTGTCGAGGGACTGGGCAGCGCCGGTCGCGTCGTTGGTGAGGGTGCTCGCGTCGGCGGCAGCGGATCCCGCGATGTGGGCTGAGCTCACCGAACTAGCGAAGGCCCGCAGCGCCGTGGCCTCTTTATGGTCCTCTGCCGTCACGCACGACAGCTGACCGCACGCCCGCACCGCCGACTCGAAGGTTGTCGAACTGCTGCTCAGCTGGCCATAAGCCACCTCGATCACAACGAGGCTCCGCGCATTCGAGAAGGCCGACGAATTGGGCAGCGACCCCAGGCCGCCGGTTGCTTCCGCGACCCCGGCGCCGGCCGCTGCCGCGAGGCCGAGGGCGAGGACTCCCCACACGATCCCCTTGGCGGCCCCGGATAGTGGCAGCTTCCACGGGTCCGCAGCAGCGGCCGGCGTGTAGCCGGCGTCGCTCGCTGGCAGGGCTGCCGCCGCCTGCACTGAAACGGGGTCGCCGAACAGCCCCCACCATGGGTAATCCCCTGTGACCATGCCGACGTAGCCGTAGTAGCGGGCCTGCAAGCGCACGATCGCCGCGAGGGCCTGGTGCAGCGGCGTCGGCAGCCGGCCACCGACCAGGGCGATAAGCCAGCAGAAGAACGACACGACAGCGAGGCCGTACATTGCGATGCCAGCCACGATCGCGGCCGGGATCACCAAGATCAGCCGGAAGAACACCGCGAGCCGGTTCAGTCTGACTCGGGCGCTCACGAGGCGCACAGGGAACCGCTCGTCCTCCAGTGAGAACGGCGGGTACGTCCCGGTCAGGAAGAACATGTAGGCGTACACACGGACCTGCCAGCGCAAGACCCCGGTGAGGAAGGTGTGCGCCCAGTCCGGCAGGCTGCCGGTGAAGAGCGCGGCGAACCAGCCGATGATCACTACTACCTCGGCTGCTACGCCGAGCGCCCACAGGATGATCAGGTGCGGGATGGCCAGCAGCAGCCGGAATGCGATGGCGAGCCGACTCTGCCGAGCCGGCGGGGCGAAGCTGATGAGGACCGGCGCTGGTCCGCCGAACAGCGATGGTCCGCTGCCGCCGGGCCCGCCATACCCGTCGCCTGGACCGCGGCCACCGGGAGGTCCGCTCCATCCGCCGCCTTGGGTTTCCGCCCCGACACCCTGCGCCGCCCAGGCAGGGTCAAAAGGCTGGCTCATGGGACCGCTCCGCTCTGGATGCACGGCCGCTCGCCCAGCCAGCCTGCCGTGACCTGAAGAATTGGTGGATAGTGACCGCAGATGGGCTGAATGTACTATCAACCGGACTCATCCGGCTAGCTGCCACGCCGGATTGCTCCTAGTCTTGACTGTATGATCAGTCAGTCATCGGGCTCGCGGGCCCCGCTTGACCCGGCAGGCGTCGCCGATGCGCTCCGGCCGTTCGGTGACAGTCGCATGCTGCCGCCTGCCGCGTACACCGATCCCGGCGTGTTCGACTGGGAGCGGCGGCACTTCTTCGGCGGAGGCTGGACCTGTGCGGGTCTCGCCGCAGACCTGCCAGGTGCCGGGGATCAGCGAGCCGTTCCGCTCGGAGCTGCCAGCGTTCTGCTCAGCCGCGACGACGAGGGTGAGGTCCACGCATTCGCGAACTTCTGCCGGCACCGCGGTCACGAGCTGCTGCCGTGTGGCGAGTCGGCGCACCGGCCGGCGATCGTCTGCCCCTATCACTCCTGGACGTTCGCCCTGTCCGGGGACCTGCGGAGTGCGAAGGGCTTCGGTGGCACGCCGGGCTTCGATGCGAGCGGGTGGGGACTGGTCGAACTGCCGGTCAGCAACTGGCACGGGCTGCTGTTTGTCGACGCTTCCGGGACGGCCGAGCCGATGGGACAAGCCCTCGGCGATCTCGACGAACTCGTCGCGCCGTACGAGCCGGAACGCCTCGTCGTCGCCGGCCGCCACTCCTACGACGCAGCGGCCAACTGGAAGGTGCTGACCGAGAACTACCACGAGTGCTATCACTGCCCGGTCATTCATCCTGAGCTGTGTCGTGTCAGCCCGCCAGGCAGCGGCGAGAACTATCAGACTGCGGGGCCGTGGCTGGGTGGCTGGATGCGGCTAAGGGACGGCATGGAGACGATGTCCCTCAACGGCGCCAGCCATGGCTTGTCGCTGCGTGGCCTGGACACTGCTCGGCTGCGCACGGTCAACTACCTGAGCATCTTCCCGAACGTGCTGCTCAGCCTGCACCCGGACTATGTGATGACGCACGTGCTGACACCCGTCGCTGCCGATCGCACGCTGATCGAGTGCAGCTGGGCCTTCGCTCCGGAGGCGCTGGCGCAGCCCGGCTTTGACCCGGGCTACGCGGTCGAGTTCTGGGACATCACCAACAGGCAAGACTGGGCTGCGTGCGAATCCGTGCAGCGGGGACTGACATCGCCGCACGCGCGGCCCGGCCCGCTGTCCGCCGATGAGGACGCGGTGTACATGTTCGTCACCCAGGTCGCCCGCGGTTACTTCGGGGACCCGGTGTGGAAGGCCGAGAGTCCAGCTGACTCACCGGGCGGGGTGACGATCGGAGCAGATCCCTGACGACCGCCCAGGTATCGTTGCCGCAAGTCGCGGATGTTCTTGGTGAGCTCATCGTCTGGGCCAAGGACCTGCTCACAATCGCGCAGCGCGAGATCGAAATGTGCACTTGCGCGCTTCAGCCGCCCGGTTGCGTGGTATCCGTGCGCAAGATTTGCGCGCACAGTCAGCGTCTCCCGATGGCCCTGGCCTAGTGCCAGCTCGCAGTCCTCCAGCAAGGCCTCGCCGAGGTCGACCGCCTCCGCATGACGCCTGGCGTAGTGGCAGGCAGCGGCCACATTCCGCCGGGCCCGGAAGGTGTCCGGATGGACCGGCCCGCAAATCCGGATGCAGTCCGCCAGCACGCTCTCATACATCGGGATCGCTTGCCTGGCCCGGCCATTGAGGCAATAGATCGCCGCCAGGCTGGTCCGCGCTGCGAGCGTACTCGCTGGGCCGACGTCGGACACACGCCGCCATTCGGCGAGGGCACGTTCATAGCTAGCGATCGCGTCGTCAGTGCGCCCGGCCCGGTACAGTGCGAGCGCCAGGCCCTCACGCGCGGTCACTGCATCGGGGCGCGTCGTGCCTACGGCCTTCTGCACCTGGGCAAGCGCATCCTGGTAGAGCCCGATCGCCTCATTACCTCGCCCAGCGCGGCGATATGCCCCGGCCAGCTGCCCTCGCGCGGACATCGTATCGGGATGCATGATGCCGATCGTCTCCGTAGCCTCGACCAGGCAGCGCTTGAGCAGGTCGATCGCCTCGCGGTATTGGCGGCCGTCGCAGTACGCGTCCCCCAGCTCACGCAGGATCTGCCTGGTCTGCGTGTGGACTGGGCCAAAGACCCTCTCGCTGTCCGCCGCGACGCGTGAGCCCAGCGAGATTGCCTCGTTGATGCGGCCTGCGGTCCGGAACGTGCGAGCCAGGGTGGCTCGCGAGATGATCGCCTGCGGATGAGTCGGGCCCGCGACCTCGTCAAGATCGGCGGCAAGTTCCCCCCGCAGGCCGACGGCCTCATCGGTATGACCGGCGGTCATGGCGGCGGTCGCCAGCCGCTCCCGAAGCTCGAAGCTGAGCTGAGAGCGGGCGCCGTAGTACTCCGCGCAATGCCGCGCCAGGTCGCGCCAGTATCCCAGCGCGGTGTCTGCCATGCCTGCGTCGTCGAGGCTCTGGCCGACCCGGAGCAGCAGCGGATGGCAGCCCGGATGCCACAGGGCGGGCTCGTCACATCGCCGGAGACTGAGCGCACAGTCCCGGAGAGCTTGCTCCATCTCGGCTCTCGGGGCTTCGTCCGGCCACGACTCATAGATCGCGTCAGCCCCAGCCTGCACCGCGCGCCGCACGCCCGCTGGGCCGAGAACCCGGCGGACCGAGGATTGCAGCGCGGCGGACATGCGCACCGTGCGGACGTCGTCCTCTGGGTCAATGGTGACGAGACCGACACGCTCCAGGTTCGCGAACGCAGCGCCGACGGTGGCTCGCCCGCCATCAGTGGCGGCTTGCTCGCCGGTGACATAGGCGCACGCGGCACCACTGGTGAGGATTGCGCCGGGGATAACGGCCGGACCGAGCACCGCGGCGAGTGCGAGTGCTGGCCACGCTAGTTCAGCTGGCGCAAACTGCCGGGCTCGGTCGATGGCGAGCATCCAGGCGGGTGCGAGTGTGTCACCGAGGCCGCCGCCATTCCAGTCCTGCCGGTACTGGTCATAGGCCTGCCGGTATTGGCGGCACTCCTGGCCGGTCTCCAGCAGGTAGGCAACGGCTAGATCCAGGCCGACCGGCATGCATCCGAGCGTGGCGGCGAGATCAAGCGCGCCCGCCGAGTGATACGGATCATCGTTGAGCCGATCGGTCAGATACTGCAGGGCCTCGCGCTGGCTGAACGCAGCCAGCCGGATCGACACTTGCTGCGGTCGCGCCGGCGATCCGTTCCTGGCGGCACTGGCGGGCATGGCGGCCGCTGGGCTGAGCCCGGCCAGACCTGTCGTCACGAGGGCCTGACCAGTCGGGCCCTGCGGCCACAGGCCATCGATGTCTGCAGCTTCGGTGACGCCGTCGAGTACCACGAGCCAGCGCTTGCCGGTGTCGCCGAGCCAGGACAGGAAACGGGAGGCCGCGGCTTCCGGCCTGTCCGGTGCGGCGGCTATCCGGAGGTCGGCGAGCGCCCTGGCATAGCCCGCAACGATGCGATCACGGCTGTAAGCGTCGAGCCACACCAGCAGGTCGACCTCGGCAGCGGCCCACATCCTGCGGGCGCACGCGATAGCGAGCTGGGTCTTCCCGGTTCCGCTTGGTGAGCCGGTGCGCACGGCGCGATCACCGTCAGGGCCCAGGATGACGGTGACCCCGGGGCGCAGCCCTTCCCATAAACCGTGACCGGTCTCTGGCCGCCGCGAGAAGCCCTGCGCGAGCCGGGGCACGGTGCCGGACAGCAGGGGCCAGGAACGTGGCCGCAGGAGCTCGGTCATCCTTCCGCTCCGTGCGCCGCTGCCAACAGGATCCTGGCCCACGGGACATAGATACCCGGTTCGATATATGAGGGCTTTTTTACTGTTTTGAGATCCCCCATGGGGCCTCTCTCCATTGTTCAGGAATCAGGCGCCCCCGGATGTGATAGATGCTGGCACGGTTCTGGTGCCGTTGTACAAGTATCAGTCTGATTAGGCTGGCGAGGTCGTGATAGCCGCGAGTGTCTGGAAGGCCGGCATATCCGCGTGATCGGCAGCGTTACTCTGCCCGGAGCCATTCTCCCCAGTGTGAGGAATCCGACGTGACCCTGCGCGACATCCCCGTGAACAAGCTGTCCGGCCAGGCCTCCTCGCTGGCCGACGATGACCTGGCCGGCAAGACCCTGCTCGTCGTCAACGTTGCTTCCAAGTGTGGCCTGACGCCGCAGTATGCCGGGCTGGAAGCGCTGCACGAGCGCTTCGCCGACCGCGGCTTCTCGGTCGTCGGCTTTCCGTGCAATCAGTTCGGGGGCCAGGAGCCGGGTAGCCCGGACGAGATCGCCGAATTCTGCTCGACTAGCTACGGCGTCTCGTTCCCGCTCTTCGAGAAGATCGAAGTTAATGGCGACGGCCGGCATCCCATCTATCGCGCGCTCACGTCGGTTGCCGACGCGAACGGCGAGTCCGGCGACGTCCAGTGGAACTTCGAGAAGTTCCTGCTCGGTCCGGACGGCACGGTGCTCGGGCGGTTCCGGCCGCGCACGGCACCAGACGCTCCGGAACTTGTCGCGGCCATCGAGGCAAGCCTCACGACCAGCTGAGCCCTGCTGCTGTCAGACTGAGGGCATGTCGGCCGACTTGACGGCGCTCGTCGAGCTCATGCCTTTCGCGGCAGACCTCGGGATCGAACTGGAGGAGGCATCTGCCGAGCGGGTCGCCGCGGTGCTGCCCTGGGCGGCCCGGCTGTGCACCGGCGGTGGCATCCTGCACGGCGGCGCGCTCATGACTCTGGCCGACTCGGCCGGCGCGCTTGTGGCTTACCTTGGCCTGCCGCACGGCGCGTCGACAGCGACGATGACCTCGACCACTCAGTTCTTCCGGCCGGTGCCGGCTGGCTCGGTTCGAGCCGTCGCCGTTCCGCTGCACCGTGGCCGGACCGCGGTCACGGTGCAGACGACTATGCGCGGCGCGGCCGACGAATTGGTGGCGCAGACCACGCAGATACAAGCCATTCGACCAGCGACATAAGCGCGTCGGCGTTTGCGGCGCAGCACAGCCGGGTACCCGTCGCATCGCACTGATCTACAGCGCTTGTGTTGGCGCTGTAGCACCATCGGGGGAAGGTGAAGGCGCACATGCGGTTCATGAAGCCCGTCATGGCGATGGCGGCGGTCTGCGCAACAATGCTCACGATGCTGGTCGTGCGAGCCAGGCGGAGGGCCAACGGCAAGCGCCCGCGTCGCGGGCTACGGCGGAGTCGGTAACGACCGATAGCCCGTCTCGCACAGAGAGCGTGAGGCGGCGGCCGCCGATGGGTGGCCGCCGCCTCACACTGTTCAGAGACTGAGGCGCCGCGAGAGGTCAGAGACCAGCAGCCCGGCGGGGTCGATGTCGGTGCGCAACGCACGGAACTCGGCTAGCCGTGGGTACATCGCCTCCAGCGCGTCCGGGCTGACGCGCGAGTCCTTGGCCAGGTAGACCCGGCCCCCCGCCGCGATGACGTCCTCGTCGAGCCCGTCCAGCAAGCTGTCGAGACCGGGCGTGCCCGCAGGAAAGTCCAGCGCGAGCGTCCACCCCGCGGTCGGAAACGACAGGTAGCCGTCGTCAGCCGGGCCGAAGCGCTTGAGCACGGTGACGAACGACGGCGCGCCCGCCTGGCTGATCTTCTCCAGGCTGCTGCGGAGTGTCTGCTCGGCGCCGAACGGGACGACGAACTGGTACTGCCGGAACCCGCGCGGCCCGTAGACGGTGTTCCAGTTGCGGATGCCGTCCAGCGGATGGAAGAACGCGCTGATCGTCTGGATCTCGGCATCACGGCGGCGCGGCGCCTTGCGGTACCAGGCCTCGTTGAAGAGCGCGATCGTGTACCTGTTCATCAGGCCGGGCGGGCACGCGCGCGGGGCCCGCAGGAGGGCGACAGGCCGGAATTCCAGCGGGTCCCGCTGCTGAGCAGCCGGGAGATCCGCCAGGGAGGCGAAGTCACCGCTGGTGATGACGGCGCGGCCGAGGCGTCTTCCACGGGCCAGGCAGTCCAGCCAGGCAACGGTGTAGCCGTACCGGCCATCCGCCTCGGTCAGGTACGACATGGCCGCGTCGAGGTCGGCGGCGCGAACCGTGTCGACCTTCACCCTGGACGTCTCGACCCGGGTGAGCTGGATCCCGGCCCGCAGGATGATCCCGGTCAGGCCCATGCCGCCGGCGGTCGCCCAGAAGAGCTTCGGGTCTCCATCGGGGGTGACGTGCACCTGCTCGCCTGTCGGCAGCACGAGGTCGAACCACCGCACGTGCCGGGCGAAGCTGCCGGCCCGGTGATGATTCTTGCCGTGCACGTCCGCGGCGATGGCGCCGCCGACCGTCACGTGACGGGTGCCCGGGGACACGGGCACGAACCAGCCATACGGCAACGCGGCGACCATCAGCTGCTCGAGACTGACGCCCGCTTCGCAGACAACCTCGCCGGCCGCCGCGTCGATACCTGCGATCCGGTTCAGCCGCGTTGTCATGATGACAAGGCCGCCATCGTTCTGCGCTGCGTTGTTGTAACTGCGGCCAAGGCCGCGGGCAATGACACCCCGTTCTGGGGCCGCCTTCAGCAGCGCAGCGACCTGGTCGGTGTCGGCCGGCTCGGCTACCCGCGCCCGCGTGGGCGAGATTCGGCCCCAGCCCGTCAGCGCTTCCATCCGGTCGATCATGCGTCTACGGTACGGCCCGGATTCCAGCTGAAGCCGAGCTGGCCCGCGATGAACCGCATCGTCAGCTCGAAGGCACGCTGTCCGTCGATGCCGGGGTCGCCCAGCGCGAGCTGGACTGTCAGCCCGTCCAGCAGCGCGGACAGGTGGATCGCAAAGCTGCCGACGTCGACGTCGACGTCGCCGAACTCGCCGGCTCGCTGGCCGACCCTGACCAGCGAGGCGATCGCGTCGCGCCACCGCCGGTCCGACGCCTCCCGCACCCGGGCGACTGCTTCGTTCCTGGCTGCGCGGGTCCAGAACTCAAGCCAGAGCTGCCGCGAGCCGTTCAGTTTCTGGCCAGCCTCGGCCAGGCAGGTCATCGCGACGAACTCCTCCAGCCGCGCCATCGCGGTCGGCAGGTTCGCGATCCGGGACTGGCTGGCCGCATACCATGCGTCCTCATAGGACCGGATGGCCTCGGTCAGCAGCTGGTCTTTGGTCTTGTAGTAATAGATGACGAGCGCCGGGCTCACGCCTGCCCGGTCCGCCACGTCGGCGATCCGGGTCTCTGCATAGCCGCGCTCGGAGATGATCGCGAGCGCGGCATCCAGCATCTGCGCCCGACGCAGATCCGCGGCGCCGAGCGCTCCGTCCTGCCCGTTCGTGTCCGGGGCTGCCATCAGCCCGAGACTACCACCGCTGGACTGAATGTTCAGTCAGGGGTGGTCAGACCTCGTCGGCCTGCTCGGCGCGGTGCTCGGAGGCGTTCGGGATCGCCGTCAGTTCCGGCGTCAAGTGCCGGTGCGGCACCGGCAGCGGCAGGCTTCGCTCGCTCCCGTGAATGGACGACGCGCTGAGGTGATAGGCCTCCAGCTCGGTAATGAATTCAGGATCGGCGTACGGACGGCCATCGACCACCGGCCCCTGCTCCCGGTTCATGATGGCCGTGATGTCCTGTCCGCCGATCGTGCGGTGCGTCTCCAGCGCGTGCCCGACCGCGAGCACGCTGATGCGGTGCTCGGTCAGCATTGCGCCGGTCCGATCGGCCAGCATGGACAGCCGGGCCTCGGCGCGCTTGCCGAGCTCGGTTTCCAGTACCTTCCGGTCGGTGCCGTCGAGGATCGGGTGCGCGCCCTGACCAGCCAGCGTCGCGGAGAAGGAGCCGAGCTGGCTGCCCATGCCCCAGCGGCCCTCCATGTTCAGGGAGATCGCTGTCGCCGTGTGCAGATCGCCGGACACTCCCGAACTCGAGTCGTCGCCGAAGAACATCTTCTCTCCGACAAGCGAGGCGAGGCTCACCATGATGTCCGCCTCGTACTCGCTGCGCCAGCGGGTGAACTGTTCCTCGATCGGGATCGGCTGGACGAAACCCAGGTGGTCCATGCCCTTCTGGATGGTCGCCGTCTCGATGTCGTTGCGCTTCTGGGCGAGGTAGCTGACGACCGCGTGGCACGCCTCGTGCACCGCGACCGCGTGCCGCTCCCTCTCGATGTAGTCCACGCCCTCCGATGGCCCGACGCTCTTGGAGAGCTTGGCGCTGAGCACGTCTTGCCAGGTGATCGTCGACCGGTCGTCCCGCAATGCGACGATCAGCGCCTCGTTCACCAGGTCCTTCATGGTGGCACCGGTCGCGTATGGGGTCATGTTCGCGAGCTGGTCAATCTGCTCCAGGGTCACTTCGTGGCTCACCTTGGCGAAGTAGCCCTCGTAGGTGCGCTTGCGGCCCTGCTTGGACGGGTAGCCGACGTGGTAGATCCGGTCGATGCGGCCCGGCCGCAGCAGCGCCTGGTCGAGCGCGGCGACCAGGTTGGTGGCCATCATGATGAGGATGCGGTATTTGGGCGGCGGCTTCAGCTGCATGCCGAGCGCGCGCCGGACCAGCCGGCTGACAAAACCGCGGGGCTTCTTCAGGCCGGACATCTCGGTGAGCAGCGCCTGCAGGGTGCCCATGCCGCCCCCGCCCATCATGCCGCCGGCCGGCAGGATCTGCCGCCACCGGCCCGGCCCTCGCGGGGCTGGCTCGGCGGCTTCGAGCCGGCCAGCCGCGTCAGCAAGCAGCATGGCCCGGGTCGGCTGCGACACGTAGCTGAAGCCGTGGCAGCCGGCGTCCGGGCTCGCCGGGGCGTAAGCCTGACCACCGGCAGGACGATCCGATGCCTGGCCGGACACGCCTGGCTGACCGCCCACGCTGACGCCGCGGCTGCCGAGTGAATCTGCCTCGTCGAAAAAGACGACCACGCCGCCGTACCGGATCGCCATCTTGCGGAGCTTGCGGAACAGTAGCTTGACCTTGAGCACGCCGATGCCGAAGAACATGTTGATGAAGGCACCCGGGTCGACGAAGACGTACGGCAAGCCGGTCTCGCCCGCCATGGCCTCGGCAATCAACGTCTTCCCTGTGCCTGGCGGTCCCCATAGCAGGATTCCGCCGGGCACGTAGCCGCCGTGGTCCTCGATAGATTCCGGATCTTCGAGGAAGAGCATGTTCTCCTGAATCCGGTCCACCACGTGGTCCTGACCCCAGACGTCGGCGAATCGCGTCTTGATGTCGCCGGGGTAGTACACGTCCACCCCGCCCCTGGTCAGGAGCCAGAAGATCGCCCCGAACTGGACGATCACGAAGAGTATTGAAGTCGAGACGGTCAGGGCCACCGGAAGCAGCAGCAACAAAAAGGCCGGTACCTTGAACAAGCCCAGGGCCGGGGTCGTGTGATACCCGATGCCCAAGATCACGGCGATCACTGCGATCCAGATGAGCCACTTGATGACGCGGCGCAGCCGGAATCTCGTGTAGTCGGTCATCTGGTGGCTGAGCTTGTCGCTCTGGCTGAAGAACGAGCTCGACGCGCGGTACGCCGGGCGGGATCGCTCGGTCACGAGGTAGTACAGCTGGCGGATCAGCTCGAGACAGAGCAGCAAGATGAGCCACCGGCCGATTCCGGACCTGACCTGAAGCTGCTGCCTCGCCGCGTCCTGGAATCCGAGCACCGGGTCGTTCGCCATCTGGTACCAGACAGCCACGAACCAGACCATGACGAAGAGCAAGGTGAACTTGAGCCTGTCCCACAACACCAGCGGCATGCGCGTCTGCCGGTTGGGGTCGCGCAGCTTTGCCCTCCAGCGCCGACGGCGTGCCCGCTGTCGCTCAGAACTCTTAGCTAGCCACGACATCAGGAACCTCGCACGGTGAACGATTGGACGACTGCCTTGATCTGCGCCGAGTGCGAGGCAAAGCAGTCCTGGTAGCACTGCACCAGCAGCAGGTACAGCTTGGTGGTGTCGCTATTCGTCAGCACGGTCTGGTCGAAGGCATCCGGAAGCCCGCCCACATTGAACTCATACAGCTCGTTGATGCCGTGAATGCCGCCGGGCAACGAGATCACCGTGCTCGAGACCAGGGCGAATCCAGCGATGTTCTCGCCGTTGGCCGCGGCGTTCTGCCTAGCCTGAGACGTGACCGGGAATAGCAGGTCGCGCATCTCGTCGAAGGACAGCGCCGACCGCAGCGCATCCTTAAGGCTCTGCACGCTCGCGTAAACGGCGGGCGTATGCGAGCCGACAAGCAGGCTGGTGAGGGCGGGCTTTGACGCATCCGAGTACGCGCGTGACCAGATGAAAGATCCGCCCGCAGATCCGGCGGCCGAGTTATTGAGGAGGGCGGTCTGGACAGCGGCGACCTTGTCAGGGCTGACCTGCTGCCAGCTCGACGGCACCTTGAAATAGGCGTGATCGGCATTGTCCGCCGCATACAGATAGGTGGGCGCCCCGCATCCGGCGAGCAGTGCCAGGGCAGCCCCCGCTGTGACGAACGCGGCCGCAGTCCGGCGGAACTGCCGCTTCACTCTAGGCCTCCGTTCCGAGGTAGCCGCCAGCCCCCGGCCGGCCGCAGGCCTTCCTTGAGTATGTGTTGTCACTAGCGACAGCTTCAACCCCGGCATACTCATTAGGGGGCCGTGATACTTCTGTTATAAAACACTAGCGCCCGCCAGCCCAGCAAGAACAGCGCTAGGAAGGCGAACGTTACCCCAATAAATGCCGGTGCCGTGCCCTGCCCGGCTGCGACCCTGATGGCCATGCCCGCGCCTGCGGCGCCAATCCAGGCGCCGAGGCCGGCGGGGCGAATCGCCGTTGGCTTCCGCCAGAACCGGACCGCTATCATCCCGATCGCGAGTCCGGACAGGAATGGCCACGCGGTATCCCAGATGCCAGCCGGAGTATCCCCGTTGTGATGTGTGTGCCGGCCGATGATCACGAACACGAGCACGGAACACACGTCGAGGAGCACTGCGATCGCTACCGCCCGGCGCATCCCGGTACGTTATACGGTCGCGCAGCCTGCCGATACAGTCCGCGAGCCATTGGCTCGTCTAGGCTCGCTGTGATGCCCACTCTGCTGATCATCCATCACACGCCGTCACCGGCCCTCCAGGCGATGTTCGAGGCGGTCGCCGACGGGGCGCGGACCGACGAGGTCGAGGGCGTCGACGTGCTCGTCCGCCCCGCACTGACCGCGGCGGAGGCGGACGTGCTCGGTGCGGACGGCTACCTTCTCGGCACCCCCGCGAACATCGGCTACATGTCGGGCGCGCTGAAGCACTTCTTCGACGGCATCTACTATCCGTGCCTGGAGGCGACCAGGCGGCGCCCGTACGGCCTGTACGTGCACGGCGCCAGCGACACGTCGGGCGCGGTCCGGGCGGTTGAGTCGATAACGGCCGGCCTTGGCTGGCAGGCCGTCCGGCCGGCCGTGACGGTGATCGGCCCGCCAGCCAAGGCCGACCTGCAGGCGTGCTGGGAACTGGGCGCGCTGCTGGCCGCGAAGGTGGCCGGGGAGCTCGGCTGATGATCCTCTGCGTCGCCCTTAACCCGGCACTGCACGTGGACTACGCCGGCGAGAAGGTGCGGCTCGGGGCCGACAACCTGGTGTCCTCAGTCCGGCATCGCGCGGGTGGCCGCGGGCTGGCCGTGGCGCGGCTGCTGCACACGTTCGGGCACGAGGTGACGGCGTCCGGGCTCGCTGGCGGCTCGGCGGGTGAGCTGCTCAGGGCGGAACTGGCCAGGGCCGGGGTCGCCACCCGGTTCACTCGCATCGGCGCCGAGACCCGCCGGATCACGAGGGTCGCCGATACCGCAGACGCCGCCACGACGACCTTTCGCGAGCCGGCCCCGTACATCACCACCGAGGAGCTCGGCCGGCTGGCCGCCGATTACCGCCGTCTGCTGGACGGGGCGACGGCCGTCGTGCTGTGCGGAGGGCTGCCTGCTGGCCTGCCGCCCGACATCTACGGATCGCTGACCAGCTACGCCGTCGATGCAGGCGTACCGGTCGTGCTCGACGCCGGCGGGACGGAGCTGCGGTACGGAGCCGCGCGCGGTCCGGCGCTGGTCATTCCCGAGCCCGGTGACGACGTGGATACAGAAACGGGCGGAGCGAGCGCGGTTGTCTGTGTCACCGAACTAGGCCTGCAGGCGCTGACCCCAGAGGGTCAGTGGCAGGCTGACCACGCCGAGCCTGCGGAGCGTGCGGTGCTGTCCAGGGACGGCCTGGTGGCGGGGTTCGTGCCGGGCACGGCGCTCGGCTGGTCCTGGCCGGACATGCTCCGTCACGCGCTGGCGCTCGCCTCGTCGGTGTCGCCCGACGGTGAGGTGGATCTGGATGCCTACGAACTGGTGCTGTCCGGCGTACGGGTGACCCGGTCGGAGTGAGTCGTGACTTTCCGCAGCACCAGCATCAGGTTCCACGTCACCACCTCGCGCAGGCCGGGAACCAGCAGTACGAACCGGCACCAGCGCGGGTAGTAGCGCGGCTGTGCGGCCAGCACGACGACGTCCGGGCGCGCCCGCACACCGCGCAGCGTCGGGCCGACATGCACGGGGAACAACCCCGTTCCCGGCTTATTCTTGGGCAGCCTGCCCGTCCTGCGGATGTACCGGCGCTGGGCGTACCCCGCGCCCAGGAAGTGCCACGGCGCCATCTCGTGGCCTCCCCACGGCGAGAACCAGTTCGTGAAGGCGAGGTAGATGACCCCGCCCGGACGGGTGACGCGGATCATCTCGGTCAGCATGGCGGCCGGTTCGGCAACGTGCTCCAGCACGTTGGAGGAGAAGCAGACGTCGACGGCGTGGTCCGCGACCGGCAGAGCCATCCCGTCGCCGCGGACTGCGCCACCCAGCGACCCGCCCCCGGCCTGCATCTCGCCAGGGTCGGGCTCGACCAGCAGGCAGCGGGCGCCGCGAGCGCGGAAGGCGGCGGTGAAGTGCCCAGGCCCGCCCCCCACGTCGAGCACCGTCCGGCCGGACAGGTCGGCGTACCGCGCGAGCTGGGTCACCGAGTCGGCGGCCAACTCGCGGTAGAACAGGTCAGGGTCCGACTGCTCGGCCAGGAACAGGCGGAACAGCCGAGCGGCCCGGCCCAAACGGCCTCCAGGTAGAAATTCGCGCGCGACGCTACAGTATGGCGTGCGCATAGCTGGGCCTTTGACCGGACTCGGACTGGGCCTGCTGGCGCTCGGCCCCGGCCTACAGCCCGGCTATCTGCTGGCGTACGACATGGTATTCGTCCCGGCACCGCGATTCTCCGCCACCATGTTCGGCCTGACTGGCACGCTGCCGAGGGCGGTGCCCAGCGATGCCGTCGTGACCGCGTTCGCGCAGGTGCTGCCTGCCGAAGTGGTGCAGAAATGCCTGCTGCTGGGCATCTTCGTGCTGGCCTGCGCGGGTGCCGCCCGGCTGCTGGCAGACGAGCCGTGGCCGGCCAGGCTCGCTGCCGGAGTGCTCTACACGTGGAATCCCTTCGTGGCCGAGCGCCTGCTGATCGGGCAGTGGGCGCTGCTGCTCGGGTATGCCGGGCTGCCGTGGGTCCTCGCCGCGGCTTGTCGGCCGATTGCCGGAGAGAGTTGGTGGCGGTGGGCCGGGCGCCTCGGCCTCGCGCAGCTGCCTGCCGCGGTGGGCGGCTTTGCGGCGATGGGAATCTCCGCGATCGTGGCTGTCTGTGCCGCAGCGCTCCAGCGGGGCAGCTGGCGCCGCCGTCTCACCGGCATAGCGACTGCCCTCGGCGTGCTCCTCCTGCTGAGCCTGCCGTGGCTCGTCCCCTCGCTGACACGCCCTGTGCGGGCCAGCCCGCTGGGAGTGGCGCTGTTCGCGGCGCGGGCCGACACGCCATTCGGTGCGGTCGGGAGCGTGCTCCTGCTCGGCGGCCAGTGGAATGCGCAGACGGTGCCCGCCGGCTACGGCGGCGCGGTCGCGGTGTTCTGGCTGCTCCTGGTCGTGGTGGCGCTCGCAGGATTCCAGCTGCTGGGTCGTGGTCGCTGGCCCGGCGCCGGCCCGGCCGCCGTGGCCGGGCTGGTCATCGCGCTGGTCGGGGTGTACGGCCCCGGCCAGCACCTCCTTCGGTTCCTGATCGGCGCATGGGGCGGTTTCGCGGTGCTGCGCGATGGCCAGCAGTTCGTGGCGCCGCTAGCGCTGGCCGAGGCGGCCGGCCTCGGCCTGGTCGTGAGCTGGGTGCTGCGAGCGGCGCGGCCCGCGGCCGTGCTGCGCGATGGAACGGCGGTCGTGGCGACCGCACTCGTCGTCGCTCCTGTCGCGTTCCTGCCCGGCCTCGCCTGGGGAGCCTCGGACCGGCTCCGGCCGGTCCAGTACCCGGCCAGCTGGCTGGCGGCCCAGCGCGTGGTGAACGCGGACCCCGCGC
The DNA here is from genome assembly GCA_035631375.1 of Streptosporangiaceae bacterium. Classification (GTDB taxonomy): domain Bacteria; phylum Actinomycetota; class Actinomycetes; order Streptosporangiales; family Streptosporangiaceae; genus JAJYUU01. The sequence continues at coordinate 4,598 of DASQIW010000125.1, read as the reverse complement.
CGGGCAGCGTGCTCCTGCTGCCATGGGCGGCGTACCGCAGGCCAGGCTGGAATCACGGCGAAGCAGTGCTCGATCCCTGGCCGAGGCTGCTGACCAGAACCGTGGTCTGGAACGACGGCGTGCAAGTCGGCTCCGTGACGCTTCCCCCTGAGGACCCGAGCGCCACCGCGCTCACCGCATGGATGTCCTCCGACCGGCCGCTGACCGCCCGTCTCGAGGCGGCCGGCGTGCGCTATGTGATCGACGATTCCAGCGCTGTAACCCCGCAGGCCGAGGCGACGTTGCTGCCGGGCTGCACGGTCGCCTACTCCGCGCCCGGGATCGCTGTCTACCGGGTGCCGTGACGGAACAAGTGACCGGTCGCTATGCTGTCCGCCTAGCCTGGCGAGAGCGATCGTCGGCCGACGGGAAGGGATGGCGATGCGAGGCCTGCTCATAGCCGCGCTGATCGGCGCGATCCTTGCAGTCGGTGCGGGTTACGGTACAGGCGCGGTCCTGTCGGGCGCTACTAACGGCAAGCCGGTCAACGCGACGCTGTTCAACTACGGGCAGCGCTGAACCGGGCGGAGAAGCTCGCGCCGTACCGGACCGGGGGACCTGAGCTGAGGACGGTTGGCCGGTGCGGCCATGGCTGGAGATCGTCATCCCGGCGCGCAACGAGGAGCGCCGCCTTTCTGCTGGGCTGGCTGAGCTCACCGCAGCGCTAGCGGCACTGCCGAGCGGCATCGCCGTCGTCGTCGTGGACAGCGCCAGCGACGACCGCACCGGCGACATCGTGCGGGAATGGCCGGCTGGCGAAGTGCCGGTCCGTCTGCTGCGGTGCGACCGGCCTGGTAAGGGTGTGGCTGTTCGGGCCGGGCTGCTCGCCACGACTGCGCCCTACGTGGGATTCTGCGACGCCGACATGGCCACCGATCCGGCCGCGATCGCCTTGGCCACCAGGCTGCTGCGGGCCGGCAACCTGGTCGTACTCGGCTCCCGGTCCCACCCCGCGTCCGATGTCGAAGACCGGCACACCGTCATCCGCCGGGCGGGTGCGGCCGTGTTCCGGGCGGCGACCAGGGTCGTCGTCCCGGATGTCGCCGATACCCAGTGCGGCTTTAAGTTCTTCCATGGCGAGATCGCGCGAGCGGCCGCAGCGCGCCTTCGGGTTACCGGATTTGCCTTCGATGTCGAGCTGATCGCCCGGTGCGAGCAACTGGGCGCGACACCAGTGGAGATCCCGGTCCGGTGGAGGGACGTGAGCGGATCCACCTTCTCTGTGTGGCGGGATTCTGCATCGTCCTTTGGCGAGCTCGCACTGGCCTGGCTGGCGCTCAGGTCCGAGCCCGCGGTGCCGGATCCCGGCCCGGCTGACTGGCGCACCGACAACCCGGCCGCCACGGTGGCTCTGGGCAGGACTGAGGTGCAGTGATCGATATGCCGCGGCCAGCTGATGTGGCCGGCCTGCGGGTGGCCGTCGTGAACTGGCGGGATCCGTGGCATCCGAGCGCCGGCGGTGCCGAGCAGTACGCCTGGCAGATGGCCGTCGGCCTGGTAGCCAGGGGTGCCCGGGTCTGGTACCTGACGGCTCGTGCGCCCGGCCAGTCCCGGCGGGAACGCCGGGATGGAGTGGAGATAGTTCGCGTCGGCTCGCGGCTGTCGGTCTACCCACGTGCACTCGGCTGGCTTGCCGCCCGACGCTGGTCATTCGACGTGGTCATCGACTGCCAGAACGGGATCCCGTTCTTCACGCCGTGGGTGCTCCCGCGGCGCGTTGCCGTCCTATGCGTCATGCACCACGTACACGACGCGCAGTTCGGCGTCCACTTCTCGCCGCTCGTGGCCGCGATCGGCCGGTTCCTCGAGGGACCGCTGGCCAGGCTGGCCTACCAGCGGCACGCTTGCGTGGCGGTGTCGCAATCGACCGTGCGGGCCATGCGGGACCGACTTGCCTGGACCGGGCCCATTCACGTCGTCCCGAACGGCCTGACGCCGGTCAGCTTCGACCAGGCCGCTGTTGAGGCGTCGCCCTGCGGCGCGCCGGTGCTGACCTGGGTCGGGCGGCTCGTCGCGCACAAGCGCGTCGAGCGCGTGCTCGACATCGCCGAGCGCCTCAGCGATAAGGCCGTTATCGAGGTGATCGGGCGCGGTCCTGCGGCGACCCCGCTGGCAGCGGAGGTCAATGCCCGTGGCCTGGCTGATCAGGTCCGGCTGCGCGGCTTCCTGCCCGAGGAGGACAAGCGGGCGGCGGTAGCCGGCTCCGTCTTGCATCTCAACACCTCGCAGGGGGAGGGCTGGGGCCTGTGCGTGCTGGAGGCGGCCGCGCTTGGCGTGCCGACGGTGGCCTATGACGTGGATGGGCTGCGCGACGCCATTCGCGATGGCGAGACCGGCTGGCTGGTTCGGTGCGACCAGCGCATCGAGGATGTCGCCGAGCGCGCCGTCAAGGAGCTGTCCGATCCGGCCCGGCGTGGCGAGATCGCAGCAGCGTGCCGTCGCTGGGCCGGCCAGTTCGACTGGGAGGACAGCGTCACCCGGATGGCAGAGCTGATCGTCGCAGCGGTACACCGCAACGTCAGCGCCGGACCAGCTTCCGATGCTTGACGCACCGCGGCAGCGGGCGGCGTCCACGCGTCCGCCTGGTCTGCCAGCCCGGCGAGGGATCAGCAGGCCGGTCACCGACCGCCGCCTCTGGCTGATCGCGTGCTGCGCGGTGCTGGTCGCGCTCGCCTTCTTCGCGCACCCGGGGCACATCCTCGCCGACACGAAGATCGACCTTGCCATCAATCCTGCTGGCTTCCTCCAGCGGGCACTCCACCTCTGGGATCCGGCGCAGTTCGGTCAGCTGCAGAACCAGGCGGTCGGGTACTTCTTCCCGATCGGGCCGTTCTTCCTGCTCGGGAAGCTCGCGGGGTTGCCCGGCTGGATCACGCAACGGCTGTGGATCAGCTTCATCCTGCTCGCGGCCTTCCTGGGCGTCATCCGGTTGTGCCGGGTGCTCGGCATCGGATCGCGGTATTCGCAGCTGGTAGCGGCGATGGCGTACGCGCTGTCACCGATAGCGCTGAGCGTGCTGGGGTACGACTCGGCCCAGGTTCTGCCGGGCGCGATGCTGCCGTGGATCCTCGTCCCGCTCGTGCTCGCCGTGCAGGCCGGTCCGGACGCGACGCCGGGCCAGCTGGCGCGACTAGCAGCGCAGTCGGTCGTCGCGGTGGCCCTGTGCAGTGGTGTCAATGCGGCCGCGACCGGAGCCGTGCTCGTTCCCGCCCTTATCTATCTGCTCACCGCGGGGCGGTCCGCCCGGCGGTGGCGGATCATGGCGTGGTGGCTGCCGGCCGTACTGCTGGCCACTGCGTGGTGGCTCTACCCGCTTCTGCTGCTCGGCAGGTACGGCAGCTCATTCCTCCCTTACACCGAGAGCGCGAGCGCAACGACCTCCGTGACCGGGCTGTTCAACACCCTGCGGGGGACCGAGGACTGGCTCGCCAACCTGATGTCGGATCACCAGCCGTGGCTGCCTGCGGGCTTTCAGATCTCGACCGGGGCGCTGCCGACGATCCTCACCGGGCTGCTGGCGGGACTAGGGCTGACCGGGCTGGTCAGCCGGAGAATGCCGCATCGCCGGTTCCTGCTCTGGTTGCTGCTCGCCGGCGTGCTTGTCGTCGTGGCCGGCTCTGTCAGCGCGTTCGGCAATCCGCTGGTCAAGGACCTCGCCAGCATCATCAACGGCCCGCTCGCGCCGCTGCGGAACCTCGACAAGTTCGACCCGCTAATCCGGCTGCCCATTGCGCTCGGCCTGGCGAGCCTGCTTGCCGAGGCCCGGGTCAGCGGATTTGCCTGGGGCGGCCGGGGTGTCTGGGGTTCCTGGGCAGCCCGGGCTGGCCGGGTCCGGCCTCGGGTGGCCGTGACAGCCACCAGCGCGGGCGCGGTCGGCCTGCTGCTGATCCCGGTCTTCGTCAGCGGGCTGTCGGTGCCCGGCTCCTTCACGAGCGTGCCTTCGTACTGGGCCAGCGCGGCGGGCTGGCTCAACCAGCACGCCGGCTCCTCCGCCGTGCTGGAGGAACCCGGCGCCCGGTTCGGCCAGTACATCTGGGGGAGTCCGCTCGACGACATCCTGCAGCCGCTGTTCGTGGGCGACTGGGCCAGCAGCCAGCTGGGCGTGATCGGCTCGGTCGGCAACACCAGGCTGCTGGAGACGATCGACCAGCGCATGTCCGCCGGAGCGGGCTCAGCCGGGCTCACGGAACTGCTCGGCCGGATGGGCGTTCGCTACGTGGTGGTGCGCAACGACCTGCTCCGGGCCGACTTGCGGCAGGCCTGGCCGGCCCGGATTCACGACGCGATCGCGCAGTCGCCTGGCATTGTCAAGGTTGCGCAGTTCGGCTCGCCTCGCGCGCCTGGGCGGCGGACAGCCGACGACGCTGCGAGCAGCTTCGACACGCGGTACCCGCCCGTCGAGATCTACCAGGTTGATGGTGCTCAGCCAGTCGCGGTCGTCCAGCCAAGGGCGGGGACGCTGCGAGTCTTCGGCGGTCCTGACGCCTTGCTGCCGCTCGCCGACCAGGGCGTGCTCGCGGGCCGGCCCGTGCTGCTCGATGGCGACGCGCCGCAGGTGC
>DASQIW010000124.1:0-18157 GCA_035631375.1 Streptosporangiaceae bacterium | reverse complement strand
TTCGTCTAGCGGACACTAGTCCGGAGCTTTGCCAGTGTCGTGCCGCGGCCGGACGACTGTCAAGCTTCCCGCACCGTCACCTGCGGCGCGGCCTGATATCGAGCCCAGTCGGCGCTGACCGCGCCTGCGGCGTGCAGCAGCAGCGGCAGGTACTCGTTGGTCAGCTTCTCGACGGAGGTCTCGGCGGCATGCACGTTGACGTTCATCGCGGCGATGACGTGGCCGCTGCCATCCCGCAGCGGCGCGGCCACCGAGCGGATGCCGGGTGCCAGTTCCTCATCGGTCAGCGACCAGCCGCGGGCCCGGACATCGCGCAGCTCCGCTGCTCGCTGGTCGGCGTCTGGCTGCCACCGCGGGGTGATCCCGGACCGGCTCGGCTCGGCCAGTACCCGCTCGGCCTCGTCCGGCGGCAGCGCCGCGAGCAGCACCTTGCCGAGCGAGGTCGGCATCGCCGGGAATCGCGTCCCGATCGTCACCGCGAGCGTGACGATCTTCGGCACGGCTACCCGGGCGACGTAAATGATGTCGGAGCCGTCAAGCTGCGCGATTGACGACGACTCGTTCGTCTGCGCGACGAGGCTCTCCAGGTGCGGCCTGGCCACCTCCCACAGGTTCCTGGACAGCACATAGCTCATGCCAAGGTCGAGTACCCGAGCGGTGAGCTCGAATCCGCCCTCCACGGAACGGACATAGCCGAGGTCGGCCAGGGTGAGCAGGATCCTCCGGGCGGTAGGCCGCGCCAGGCCAGTCTGACCGGCCACGCCGGCCAGCGTCATGACCGGCTCACGCGGGCGGAAGACCTTGATCACATCTAGCCCTCTGGCGAGGGCTTCGATGAAATCAGGGCCGGCATCGGCTCGCGCCATCGCTGCTCCCCTCGTGCAAGGCGCCGTTAGCTCCGCCCTCTGGATCGCGCTGGCGCCTTTCGAGAATAGCGCCGCGACAGATGGCTGTCCGCTCTGCGGACACCGTAGCTTAATCATTGCGGATATTGCCGAGATACTTCGTGACGGGGCGCTTCCCGGCGAGCGGCGCTTCGAATCAGGCTCGGCGCGACGTGCTCCTGGACAGCTGTCCGTCATGTTGGAAGCCGCCAAGCACAGGCTCCCCCCTGCGCCGACATCACGATTCAGTAACGGCAGCTGGGCGTCTCGCTGACCGCGCGGGCGCTCGTACGGGCGGCGACCGGCCGCTATGCCGCATCGCGGACAGGTGTTTCAGAATGGTGAGCCGTCGATCCGGCAAGCGAGCTTTTCGCCCTGCAGCGCGGCTCTTGACTTCGCCTTGGTCGAGAGAAATGCTGTGCCCGTTCACTAGGCGAGTCTTTGTCCGGAAAAGCCGTCAGGGGATGGCGGCAGTGGTTCCCCCGCTCGGCGCCAACGACGTTGCGCCACAAAATAAGGAGGCTCCGGTGACAGATGTAGCGGCGGTACACGAGGTGCCGCCAGTCCCGGCAACCGAGGCGGCCGCCTCGGTCGCCGGCGACCCGGTACCGCTCGGCCTGCTCGTGTTCGCGCTGGGCAGCACGGTCTTAGGCATCTCGCTGCTCGGCTACGTACCGCTGGCGGTCCAGGGCAACACGATCATGCCGATCGTGTTCGCCGCCACCGGGCTCGGGTTGCTGATCACGACGGCCTGGGCTGTCAAGATCGGCGAGACCTTCGTCGCGACCGTGCTCGGCGCGTTCGCGGCCTTCTGGATCAGCTACGCCGCGCTCGTGATCGGGCTCGCCCACAACTGGTACGCGATCCCGCCGACCGCCATCCTGCACTCGATCGGGCAGTTCCTGATCGGCTGGGACATCGTGATCTTCATGCTGTTCCTGGTCAGCTTGCGCATCCCGCTGCTGTTCTCGCTCATCCTCGGAGCGGGGGTGATCGGCGTCACGCTCATCACCATCGGCGTGCTGGACTCGTCCGCGGGCATCCAGCACGCAGGCGCGGTGTTCGTGCTGGTGTTCGCAGCTCTCGGCTACTACGGCTACCTGGGCACCGCCATCGTGTCGGTGGGCGGAAAACCGCTGCCTTTCGGCAAGCCGGCGCTCAGCCTGCTGAACGGAAAGTAGCTCCCCGAGACCGGAGCGCCCTAGTGCCGCTGCGACCGGCACTAGGGCGCTCCTCTCGTGTTGGGCTGCCGCGAAGCCCTTGACTCAATAGATGAACGTTCTTTTAATTCTCTGCATGGGACGGATCGCGGGCGTTACTGCCGAGCAGACGCGTGAGCGGCTGCTGCTGGCGGCTGCCGACGTGTTCGGCCAGCGAGGGTACGACGGCACCAGGGTCGCAGACATCGCCGCGGCAGCAGGGGTGAGCAACGGCGCCCTCTACGCCCACTTCGGCTCGAAGGCCGAACTGCTCGTCGCCGCGTTGCGGACGCACGGCCGGCGGCTGCTCGCCGACCGGTTCGCGGCAGACCCCGACCAGTCGGTCACGGAACTGCTGCTGGCGATCGGCCGGTCGCTGCCGGAACGACGCGATTCTTGCGGTGATCTGGTGGTCGAGGGCCTGGTCGCGGCCCGGCGTGACGACGACGTGGCGGGGTCCCTGCGCGAGTACGTCACCGAGCGGGCCGACTGGATCGCCGACCTGATCCGGGTCGCACAGGCCGCCGGTGAGATCGACGAGCGACTGTCCCCTGACGCGCTGGCGCATTTGTGCCTGCTACTGGGGATGGGAAGCGCACTGGTGACGGCCGGCATGCACAGCATCGACAGCGCGGACTGGAGCGAGCTGCTCGGCCGCATCGTCGCCGGCCTGGGCCCGGCACAGACGGGAGCATCACGATGAAGCTGCACATCGATTCCAAGGTCTGCCAGGGGCACGGCAGGTGTTACGACCTCGCTCCTGAGCTTTTCGGCGACGACGACGAGGGCTATGGCCAGGTCCTCGGCGACGGGGTCGTGCCGCCAGAGAAGGAGCACGACGCCCGCCGGGCTGTCGCCAACTGCCCCGAGCACGCGATCGAGCTCCTGGAGGAGAGCTGACATGACCGTCGATGACCGCTTCACCCAGGACCGCGACGAGCGACCTGAGGATTTCGGCACCCGCAGTGAGATCATCACGGGTCCGGTGGCCGACTGGGCGACCGATTTCTCACACTTCGAGCCGGAGTGGACGGCCGATCCGTATGTCATCCAGGACGACCTGCGGCAGCGGTGCCCGATTGCGCACACCGAGCGGTTCGGCGGCGGCTGGCTGCCGGTTCGCTACGACGACGTCGCCTCGATCGCCTACGACACCGAGAAGTTTTCCTCCCGCGCGATCATCATGGGCAACTTCCGGCCGCCGGTGGACATCGCGCCGATCGGCGGCTCACCGCCCATCTCCTCCGACCCGCCGTTCCACCACGACGCGCGCAAGCTTTTGCTGCCGGCGTTCACCAAAAAGAACGTCAGTCGGCTGGAGCCGTCCACGCGGGCCTTCTGTCATTCGCTGATCGACTCCTTCGAGGGGCGGGACAGCGTCGACGCCGCCCACGACTACGCGCAGCACATCCCGATGCGGGTGATCGCCGACATGCTCGGATTCCCGCCGGAGGACGGGCCGAAGTTCCGGCAGTTCGTGGAGAACACGCTCGAGGGCATCAACCTGCCGCCCGAGGAGCGCATCGAGAGGATGGAGGCGCTCGGCGACTACCTGCTCGAGCAGGTCCACGACCACCTGGCGAACCCGCGCGACGACCTCACCACCTACCTGATCAACGCCGAGCTCTACGGCCACAAGCTTCAGGCGGAGCACGTCACGGGCACGATGGCCCTGCTGCTGATCGCCGGCATCGACACGACGTGGAGCGCGATCGGGTCGTCGCTCTGGCATCTGGCGCGCGCGCCTGCTGACCTGGCCAGGCTGACCGCCGAGCCCGGCCTGCTGCCGACCGCCGTAGAGGAATTCCTGCGCGCCTTCGCGCCGGTGACCATGGCGCGCCTGGTGAGGAACGACATGACGTGGCGCGGGGTCACCATGAAGGCCGACGACTGGATCCTGCTGTCCTTCCCGGCCGCGAACCGGGACCCGGCGCAGTTCGACCGCGCCGGTGAGATCGTCATCGACCGGGAAGAAAACCGGCACGCGGCGTTCGGCCTCGGCATTCACCGGTGCGTGGGCTCGCACCTGGCACGGATGGAACTCCGGGTCGCGCTGGAGGTCTGGCTGGAGCGAATCCCCCGGTTCAGCCTCGCCGACCCGGCCGCGGTGACGTGGTCCGCTGGCCAGATCCGCGGCCCGAGAGCCCTGCCGCTGCGCATCGGCTAGCCGCGACGCGCCGGGTGCCCACCTTCGACGATCTGGTGACCGAGGCGCAGGCCGCCCCGTTCTCCGGCTGGGACTTCTCCTGGCTGGGTCACGGTGCGCCAGCCGGACGACTGCCGTGGAACTACCGGCGGGAAGTCGCCCGGCGCGCTGAGCTGTCGGACACCACGCTCGACATGGGCACGGGCGGCGGGGAGTGGCTGTCCCGCCTGTCACCGCTGCCCCGGCGGACCGTCGCGACCGAGGCGTGGCCGCCCAACGCGCCAGTCGCCGCCGCGCGGCTGCGCCCGCTGGGCATCGCCGTGGTCAGGGACGAGGGCGCGCCCGACAACATGGCCCAGGACCATGCGGACCGCGGACGGCTGCCATTCCGTGACGGCGCGTTCGGACTCGTGGCGAGCCGCCATGAAGCGTTCCGGGCGGCCGAGGTTGCCCGGGTGCTGGCGCCGGGCGGCAGCTTTATCACCCAGCAGGTCGATTTCCACAGCTACGACGACCTGTACCAGATCGTTGGCCTGGACGCGCCGGAGCGACCGGAGAGCTGGCTTCCGCTGGCGCTGCGGCAGCTGCGCGATGCCGGGCTGACCGTGCAGGCAGCCGTCAGGGGCGCGGAACGGCACGAGCTGCGCGACGTTGGCGCTCTGGTGTACTACTTGCGCGTGGTCGGCTGGGCGATCCCGGAGTACAGCCTCGAGGCGTGCAAGTCGGCGCTGCGAGCGGCTCATCAGACACCCGGCATCTGGCCGGTCCCGTTCCGGCAGCGGCACTTCCTGGTCGTCGCGACCAAGACCTAACCGGGCCGGGCGTCACCCGGGCGGCTCAGCAGCGCCGTCCAGCAACTGCCGCAGCACGCTGCTGTAATGCTCGAGAGCGCTACGGCCGCTCGAGGTGAGCGATACCCCAGTCCTGGCCGTTACGCCGCGCCCGGATCGCACCGTCGTCACGTAACCGGCATCCTCCAGCTTGCGCAGGTGCGTGATCAGGTTGCCCGCCGTGAGCCCGATGAGCTCCTGGAGCCTCGTAAAGGACAGATCCTCGTCAGGTGCCAGCGTCGACAGCGTCACCACGATGCGCAACCGGGCAGGCGCGTGAATCACGGGGTCGAGGTCGTCATCACTCATGCTCGGTCCCGGCCGCGGCGGACCACCGCGGCCGCGAGGAATCCGACGCCGGCCAGCAGGCCAGCGATCCCCCACACACCGACCGGGCCCGCGTACGCGCTCGACGCTGCGACAACCACGAGCCACGCACCGAGCGCCCGCGTCGACCAGTCCTGCCAGAGCGCGGGGCTGGCGGTATAGACGACGCCGGTCACCAGCATGGGCGCGACGGCCCCGTACACGCCGAGGAGCGAGTTGCTCGCACCCGCGTGCGCCAGTGCGCCCTCAAGCGCGAATACTCCGACGACACCTGCGGTGAGCGCCAGGTAGTGCACCCGGCGCTGCGCGGCCGGCCCGCCCCCTATCCCCGTGAGCGCTCGCCCGACGATGATCACGGTGGTCACTGCGCCGGCGGCCAGCAGCAGCGTCAGCGCCAGCAGCGACAGCGGCGCCGGTCCTGTATACGGGTGCTGCCCGAGCACCGACAGCCAGATCGCGCCGTAGCCGATCATCAGAACCAGCCCCCACGTCGCGAACACCAGCGGGTAGCGGGCACGCAGCTCGCGCAGTGCCTTCTCGCGCGCCTCCGCCATGATCGCGGCCGCACGGCTCGGATCGAGTGCGTCGGTGTCGTCGGCGGCCGCGCTGTCGGCGCGCTCCGCGCTCGCGTCTTCGTTCATGCCCGCCCCGCTAGTATTGGCTTTGCATTGCAAAGCTAACAGAATGCTGACCATGACGGCAGAGCGCATCGAAGTCCAGCGCACCATCGAGGCCGATCCCGCGACGATTTTCGCGGTGCTGCGAGATCCGCAGGGTCACGTCGCGATCGACAGCTCGGGCATGCTCCAGTCAGCCGACGGCGAGCCGGTCAGTAAGGCCGGCGACAGCTTCGTCGTGCATATGGACCGCGAATCGCTGAACGACTACCCCGAGCTAGGCCGCTACGACGTGACGGTCAGCATCACGGTGTTCGAGCCGGACCGGGAGATCGCCTGGAAGGTCCTCGGCCGGCTGCGTCCGCAGATCGGGCACGTCTACGGCTACCGGCTCGAGCCGGTCGCCGGGGGCACGCTTGTCACCTCGTATTACGACTGGTCTGACATTCACCCGGACTGGCGCGCGGCGGGCATCTTCCCGATCCTCTCGGACGGCGCCCTCCGCGCCACGCTCGGGATCCTCGCTCGCACTGTTGCGCGCGGCTGGGCGGGCTCACGCTGATAGCTCGGGCGCGATTTCTGACTCAGGGGCACGATCTGGTAAAGCGCTGAGATCACCGCATCGGCCGCTGATAATCTCAGCCTCCGTTCTTTGCGGAATCTGGTGAAACGGGGAAAACATGACGCAGCCTCCCGGGCAGCAGCCATACGGACAGTTCGAGTTCGGACAGCCGCAGTATCAGGGCGGCGGCTACCCACCGCCACCGGTGAAGCAGGGAAACGGCTACGCGGTCGCAGGCATCATCCTGGCGATATTCGTCCCGCTTCTCGGCCTGATCTTCTCGATCATCGGCCTGGTCAAGTCCGGCGCCAGGGCAGGCGCCGGCAAGGCCCTGTCAATCGTCGGCATCGTCCTGTCGCTCGTCGTCGGCGCCGGTGCGGCCATCGCCGTCGCCCTGGTAGCAAACTCTGTGGTCCACTCGACCGCGGCAGATCCCGGCTGCATCACGGCCGAGCACGACGCCACGCAGATGGGCAGCACGATCAATGCCGACGGCACCGCGCTCACCCAGGATGAGCACAACGCCTCAGCCTTTCAAAGCGACCTGCAGAAATTCCAGAGCGACATGCAATCGCTCCAGGGGCAGTTGTCCAGTGCGCTGGCTAAGGCCCAGCACCAGTCGGTTAAGTCCCGGATCTCGGCGCTGACCAGTGACATCAGCACATTCGACGCCAGTTTGCAGGCCGTGGCGAATGGCGACACCAGTCAGGCCAACCAGATGAACACGGCCGCCAACAAGATCCAAACCGACGGCACCGCCCTCGATTCAACCTGCTCGACGCTGTAAGACGATGCCTAGGCCCGCCGCGGCCGGGTACTCCCCGGTCGCGGGCGGCCTGCATCGTCGCGCGGTCACGAGGTCGGGGACAATCGATCGGCGGCGCGGTGTCCGGCGGCCGCGGTGCGGCGTAGGAAGTCGGCAATAGCCGCGAGTTCCGCCTCGTCGTAGGAGGCGAGGATCTCGTCGAGCGCGGAGTTCATGCCGGAGTCGACGAGGTAGAGCCGGAGAATTTCGGCGCCCCGTGCGCGCTCAGCGCGGACGACAACACCGCGCCGGTCGCCAGGATCCCGCTCGCGGGCGATCCAGCCGTCACGCTCCAGCCGGTCCAGGATGCCTGTCAGCGTCGCCGGATGCTGGCCGGTGAGCCGCGCCAGCGAGGTCGGGCTCAGCGGACCCTCACGGTCGATCTGGTCGAGGCACTCCAGGTCGCTCGTCCTGATGTTCACACGGCCGCTTACCTCGTGGTTGAGCCGGGATAGCTGCGCGCCGACATCACGCAGTGACTCCTTGATCGACCGGCTGAGCCGCCGCCGTTCGCGGCCTGCGCCCCGTGCTGCTTCCGCCTGGTCATTGCTCATACGCCCACCAGTTAATACGAGATCCATATGATATCGTTCTCGAAAGATACGAGTTACAGGCTCAATCTACTAGCGGAGGGAGCGCGGCATGCGCATCACGATCTTCGGGGCCAGCGGCGGCACAGGGACCCAGCTAGTTGAGCAGGCTCTGGCTGGCGGGCACCACGTCACGGCCGTGGTGCGTGACCCGGCCCGGCTGGCGATACCGGCGCAATCAGGACTGCAGGTGGTCACGGCGGACGTCATGGACCCGGCGTCGATCGTGCCTGCCGTAACCGGCGCAGACGCCGTGCTGACCGCGGCCGGGCCGCGCGGAACAGGGCCAACCACCGTCATCACCGACAGCGTGGGCAGCATCGCCCAGGCGATGAGCAAGGCCGGGACACGCCGGCTGCTCGCGCTCAGCGGCTCGATCGTGGCGGACGACGGCGAAAGTTTCTTCCTCCGTTACGTCCTGAAGCCGGTGGCACGCCTGACCTTCCTCCGGCACGTGTGCGCGGACATGCGCCAGGCAGAAGCGGTCATCGCCGGCACGGACCTGGACTGGACGATCGTGCGCCCGCCCGCGCTGACCGACGGGGCTGCCACGGGGAAGTTCCGGATGGCGGTCGGGCAGAACCTGCCACGCGGCTTCCGGGTGTCGAGAGCGGATCTGGGGGCCTGCATGCTCGCACTGATCGGCGACACAGCGACGGTTCGCCAGCACGTCGCCGTGGCACGATGACACGATTCGCGCGCCGCGGAGTCAGCCTGCCGTGACGGTGATCGTAATCGGCGGCGGGACCGGAACCGCTGGTACCAGGTAGGTAGTGGCCTGGTAGACACCGGGCGGCAGCGGGGGCATGCCACCCGATCGAAGACAGGCTACGTGAGTGCCCCACGCGCCGGTCGGAGCGCATTCGTTGTAGGCAGCGACGACGCTGACCGGATAGCTAGAGGTGCCGGTCGGAAGCGTCAGCGGCGCTGAGCACAGCAGCCATCCTGGACTCAGCAGATGGTCGTGGTTCCGCAGCAGGATCTGAATGAACGATCCGCAGGTGACGTATCTGATCGGCTTGTGAGAGCCGTTGACGATGGTCAGGCGGCCAGAAAGCACCGAGCCGGACGTGACCGTCGTAGCAGCAAGCTGGAGGGTAACCTGCACGGCTCCGTTGCCCGCCGTGGAGGCGGCCGCTCCCGCGGCATCGTCACCAGCCCCCACGCTGATCGCGAGCGCCAGCAGTAGTGCCGGGAGAACTAAACGTCTCATGGTCTGCCTCGAGGAGGCGCTGCGGGAAGGGCTTGAATGCGTGACGCCGCGTGGCTACCGCAGCGCCCTGGTGCGCTCCGCGAGCTGAGCGCTCACCATGATGGTGAAGCCGACGAAGAACACCGCTTCCATGATGCCGCCAAACCGATCGGTCAGGTAGGCAGCACCGAGCAGCGGGTAGGCGATCAGCGCTCCTTGCTGCAGGCCGCGGTAGACGCACGCGACGCGGCTCGCGCTGCCGTTGGTTCGCGCTGCGGCGCAGAACACGGCGACGGTGATGGCGGCGAATTCGGCTATCCCGGCGGCTACGTGGATGTACTGCGCGGCCGGGAGCTGAAAGTGATACTCGAGCCGACGGCACGCGGCGCTGATCCCGTCCGCGCATACTTCCGGATACAACCCGGCGACCGCCCCGGCGGCCGCGAAGCCGAGCATCGACAGCCACTCAGCGCGACCTGCCCGCCACCAGCCGGGCCACGCCAGCGCGAACGCGGCCAGCAGCAGGAGGCCCGCCGCCAGGTCTGCGTGCTGCATCAGCGCCGCGTACGGCTGACCCGTCACCTCGAGGTTGCTGAACAGCTCGTCCGGTGAGGTCATGAGACCCGGCTTGAGGAGGACTAGTAGCCACCAGTTGTAGCCGACGAGGCCCGCGATGCCGAGGATCGCCACGGCGACGGCCCTGGCCCGCGCGTATCGCGACCACTCGGCAGGCCGCGGCCCGCCCACCCGGCTGGCCGCTTTGCTCGCGGTCTCCGCCACGCCTCTGGCCACCATGCCCCCTAGGCCGCGCCCCGTCAGCGCCGGCCGCCGCGACACTCGCCTACCGGCCGGCTAGTAAGCCACTACTTGCTTAAGCTAAACAAAGAACCACCGACCGTCAACCAGGTTTTGCGTCGCCCCAGCCGCTGGACCTGCCGTAGCGTCGGCACCATGACGTCAGCGCCCCCGGCTGCGTGCTCACTCCCCCTGTCCGCCCTGCTGTCGCAGGCACTGGTCGCGTTCACGATCGAGTTCGACAACGCGGCTGAAGTGCAGATGCAGCACCGGACCACGCGGCACACCGCGGATGGCGACGGCGTCTGGCTGACGTCGATGGCCATGTGGCTGAACTGCATGCGCTACGTCGGCTCCGAGCCAATCACCCTCGGCGAGGTGGCCAGGCTGGCCCGCGCTGACACCAACCTGGACGGCATGCGCCGGTGGGGCTACATCACCGTCGAGCCGGGAAAGGACAGCCGGGAATACAGGGCCAGGCGCGACACCCTCGTGTTCCGCGCGACCAAGCACGGACTGCAGGCACGCGAGATCTGGCAGCCGATGACCAGCGTCATCGAGCAGCGCTGGGCCGACCGGTTCGGCGCGGAGAATATCGGCCAGCTCAAGGCCGCTCTCGCGCACCTGGCGGGCCACTTCGGCCCCTGGCTGCCGGACTGCTTGCCGATCCTCGGCTTCGGGCTGTACTCGCGTGGCGCGGGTCCGGGTGCGGATCGCTACCGCGAGGTGCAGGCGGCCTATGAGGCGCACGGCGAGCCGGGCACTGAGGACACCGCCGCCCTGCCGCTACCGTGGCTGCTCGCGCGCGTTCTGCTCGCCTTCGCGATCGCCTACGAGCGTGAGTCAAAGATTTCACTAGCGATCGCGGCGAACGTGCTGCGCGTCCTGGACGAGCGCGGCGTGCGGGTCCGCGATCTGCCCGACCGCAGCGGCGTGTCCAAGGAGTCGATCTCGATGGCAACGGGCTTTACCACCGGTGCCGACATCACCGTGATCGGCAGCGACCCGGACGGCGGGCGGTGGAGGGTGGCCCGGCTCACGTCCAAGGGCGCCAGGGTCAGGGATGCCTACGGCGACCGGGTCGAGTCCCTGGAAGGGCGCTGGCGGCAGCGGTACGGCACCGACGTGATAGCCGGTCTGAGGACCTCGCTCGAGCGGCTCGCCGGGACAGGCGGGCCCGACTCACCCCTGTTCGCCGGGCTCGAGCCCGCCCCGGAGAACTGGCGCGCGGACGTACGGGCGCCTCAGACGCTGCCGCATTTCCCCATGGTCTTGCACCGCGGCGGATATCCCGACGGCAGCTAGCCCGGCTACCCCGTTCCGCTCCAGAAGTGGCACTATCGCATGGTGCACCCTTTCTACTACGCCCTGTCGTCGATAATGGCCGGCCGCCGGCGCCTCATCGCCGCGCTTCTCGCCAGCGCGGCGCTCGCCGCCACCGGCTGCTCAGCGGCTAGCGGCAGCGACAACGGAGCCAGTCAGCAGCGCGCCGTGGCGGCCAACCCGGCCCTGGATCCGGGCTCGTCGCTGGGCGGCATCCACGCCCCGGACTTCACGCTGACCGACCAGTTCGGCCGGGCGATCTCGCTCAGCTCGTTCCGCGGCAAGGTCGTGATCCTGGCATTCAGCGACTCGGAGTGCACCACCGTGTGCCCGCTGACGACGCAGAGCATGCTGGCGGCCAAGGACCTGCTCGGTAAGGCGGGCGACCAGGTCCAGCTACTGGGCGTGGACGCCAACCCGCAGGCGACCGCGGTGAGCGACGTGCTGAGCTACTCCCAGGCGCACGGGATGGTCAATCACTGGGACTTCCTGACGGGCAGCGAGGCACAGCTCAAGGCCGTATGGACCGCTTACCACATCGCGGTGCAGATCGAGCAGGGCCAGATCGACCACACGCCCGCGGTGTACATCATCGACACCCGAGGCCGGGAGCAGAAGGTCTACCTGACCCAGATGAACTACGCCAGCATCACTCAGGCCGGAGAGATCATGGCGCAAGAAGTGTCGAGCTTGCTGCCCGGTCACCCGGCGCTGGCCCGAACGCAGTCGCTGGCGCACATTGCCGGGCTCGGCCCGGCCAGCCCCGCGACGCTGCATGCCCTGCCATCCGGCTCAGTAACCCTCGGCCCCGGCACGCCGCACCTGACGCTGTTCTTCGCCACCTGGCTCGCCCAGACCTCCGATCTGCGGTCGGAGCTGACCGGCCTGAACCAGTACGTCCAGGCCGCGCGCGCAGCTCACCTGCCTGGTCTGGTCGCGGTCGACGAGGAAACGTCGGAGCCGTCGGTGGCCGCGGTCACCAGCTACCTCGCCGCCTTCCATGGATCCTTGGGGTATCCGGTCGGGCTGGATGAGACCGGGCAACTCGCGGACGGCTACGGCGTCCAAGACCAGCCGTGGTTCGTGCTGACCTCGGCGTCCGGCACCGTCGTGTGGAAGCACGACGGCTGGCTGCCGCCGGAGCAGCTGATCACCGCGGTGCGGTCTGCCACCGGCTAGCGCTCAGCTGGTGATGGTGAGCCTGCCCTTGCTCATCACCGCGATCCGCTTCGCCCGCTGCGCGACAGACGTCTCGTGAGTGACGAGGATCATCGTGAGACCGCGCTCGCGCCACAGCTTCTCCAGCAGCGTGATGATCTCGTCCCGGGTGTCCTCATCGAGGTTGCCCGTCGGCTCGTCGGCCAGCAGCACCTTGGGCTCCTTCACCAGCGCCCGGGCGATGGCGACCCGCTGCTGCTGGCCGCCGGACAGCTCGGACGGCAGGTGGCTGGCCCGGTCCGACAGGCCGACACTGTCGAGCGCCTCGATCGTGCGGCGGCGCCGTTCCGCCCAGCCGACCCGAAGGGGGATCAGCGCGGCCTCGACGTTGCCGGCCGCGGTCAGCGTCTGCACCAGATTGAACGTCTGGAACACGAACCCGATCGCGGCCGCCCGCAGCCGCGTCATCTGGTTCTCGTGCAGCCGGGTCAGGTCCCGGCCGTCCAGCTCGATCGTCCCTGAGGTGGGGTGATCCAGCCCGCCGAGCAGTTGCAGCAGCGTGGTCTTGCCGTGCCCGGTCCGGCCCTGGATTGCTAGCCAGTCGCCGTCGGGGATGGTGAGGGTGACGTCCCGCACCGCGGGCACGGTGTGCCGCCCCTTGTGGTACAGGCGGGTGACGTCGGTCAGCGTGTACATGTCGTCCAGGTCCTTTCCGTCGAGTCCGGGGTCGCGCTAGTCCACTCGGGCCAGCGCATCGGCCGGCCGGAGCCGGGAGATCCGCCAGCTGCCGAGACCACCGGACAGCAAGCCGCCGACGATCGCGAGCAGCACCGCAAGCCCGATGACGCCGAGCGTGACCGTCGCCGACCAGTGCACAGGGATGTTCTGGGTGGTCGTCCCCAGCGGGCCGCCGGGGCCCGCGGCCACCGGGCCTGCACCACCGGCACCCGACCCCGCCTGCCCGAAGCGCAGGCCGGTGTCGGAGACGATGGTCGCGGTCAGGTTGGGGGCGACCTTGCCGATGATGGCCGCACCCGCTAGGCCGAGTCCGATCCCGGCCGCGCCGCCGATCAGGCCGATCGCCAGCGACTCGCCCATCACCTGGCCGATGATCCGCCGGCTGCGCCAGCCGATGGCCTTCAGCGTGCCGAACTCACGGGCCCGTCGCGACACCGCGGACATGGTGAGCAGACCCGCTACCGCGAACGCTGCGATCAGCACGAGGACCGACAGCCAGGTGCCCAGCGTGCCGGCCAGCTTCGCTGCGCTGCCGAGCGAGCCGTTGATCTCGCTGGCCAGGCTCGAGGACGTGGTCACGGTCGCGTGTGGCAGCAGAGCCTTGATCTCGTTCTGCACCGCCCCGATGTCAGCCGTGCTGTCGGCCGTGACGTAGATCGTGTTCACGTAGCCCTTGAGGCTGCCGCTCGGGCCCTGGGTGCCGAGCGCCTGCGCGGCCGCCAGCGGGATGTACACGTTCGGCGGACTGCTCGCCTCTGGCTGCGTCACGATGCCGATGACCGTGAACGTGTGCTTGGCGATCGTGATGTGCGAGCCGACCTTGAGCTTGTTCGCCGTCGCGTAGGCGGCGTCGACGAGCGCGACGTCGGCGCTGGCGTCGCTGGTGCGCAACGAGCGGCCGGACTTCAGGGTGCCCGAGCTGAGCGGGCCGAGGTTCTCGTGGGCCAGGTCCACGCCCTGGACCGAGAACTGCGTCGGCGGCGTGAAGTTGCTCGAGCTGACTGTGACCCGGTTATCGCTCAGGCTCAGCCCGCCCGCAGCCGATTTGACGTGTGCGAGCTTCGCGATCTTGCCGACGTCCGCGTAGCTGATGACGCCCTTGCCGGCCGATACCAGGTTGTCCAGCGTCTGCGGTCCGGTGCTGCAGTTGTTGTTGATGCAGACAGTCGGGTTCTTGCCGGGTCCGCCCTGGATGCTGATCCGGCCGCCGCCTTTCGGTCCCGCCAGCCCGGACCCCTCGGCCGGGGGCTGCGTGACCGTCATGTCGGTGCCGACCCCGTACAGCGAGTGCAGAACGCTGGCCTGAGCGTTCTTGACCCCGGCCGCGGCCGCGGAAACCGTGATGACGAGCCCGATGCCGAGTGCGAGCCCCAGTGCGATGACGATTGCCTGGCGCGCGCGCCGCCCCAGCTCGCGGCCCAGGTATCTGAGGAAGAAGGACCGGCCGCCCGCCTGCCCGCGGGCGACCGGCTTCTCGGTGGTCGTGGTCATGGACAGGTGCTCCCCTCCGGGCCGCCCCGCGCGGCCGGTTGACTCCGGTGTATCCGGCGACCGGTTGCACCGCGGTTACGCGCGCCTGCAGGCTCCTCCGAGCGTTCCCTGAGCGAACTCGGAGGGAGAACTGCGCAGCATGGAGCATGCGCGTGCTAGTGATCGAGGACGACGCTGAGCTGGCGGGGGCGATCGCGACCGGCTTGCGCCGCGAGCTGCTCGCGACCGACGTGTCGCTGGACGGAAACGGCGGGCTGGACCGGGCGCTCTATACCGACTACGACGTGGTCGTGCTCGACCGGGATCTGCCCGGCGTGCACGGGGACATGGTGTGCGCCGAGCTCATCGCGGCCAGCTGTCGAAGCCGGATCCTGATGCTGACCGCCGCCGCGACGATCGATGACCGCGTCGGCGGACTGACCCTCGGCGCCGACGACTACCTGCCCAAGCCCTTTGCGTTCGCCGAGCTGGTGGCGCGTGTCCGGGCGCTCGCCAGGCGGGCTCAGCCCGCGGTGCCGCCGGTGCTGACCAGCGGCGACGTGTGCGTGGATCCCGCCCGGCGGACCGTCCTTCGCGCGGGCTGCGTCGTCGACCTCGGGCCGAAGGAGTTCGGCGTGCTGGAACTCCTGCTGGCGGCGCAGGGTCGGGTCGTGTCGGCCGAGGAGTTGCTGGAGCGAGTCTGGGATGAGATGGCCGACCCCTTCAGCTCCGCGGTGAAGGTCACCATGAGCCGGCTGCGCCGCAAACTGGGCGAGCCCCCGCTCATCGAGACCATTGCCCAGGCCGGCTACCGGGTACGGGCATGCTGAGGCCACCGCCGTTCGCCGTGCCGCGCCGGTGGCTTCGACTACCCAGGCGCACCATCCGGCTGCGGCTCACCGCGCTCTATGCGGCGCTGTTCCTGGCCTCTGGGGCCGGCCTGCTGGCCGTCACCTACGTGCTGGTCGACCATCACACCCCCATGGCGGTCAGCTTCGGCAACGGCCAGGCGGGCGGCAAGTTCGGTGTCCGGGCCGTCGGCGCCGGGGCAGCCGGGATCACGGGCCAGCCTCCCCCCGGGGTCTGCCTGACGGCCATGGGTCCGTTCGCCGCCGTGCAGCCAGGCGACGCGCCCCTCAAGACCCCGCTAACGGGGAGCACGAGGCGCGCCTCGCAGTGCGCCACCTGGGTGCAGGGGCAGGTGAACGCCGCCCGCGCCGACTACCTCACCTCGCTGCTCACCGACTCGGGGATCGCGCTCGGCCTCATGGCCGTCGCCGCCCTCGGACTGGGCTGGCTGGTGTCTGGCCGGGTGCTGCGGCCGCTGCGGACAATTACCGTGAAGGCGCAGCAGATCTCCGCCATCAACCTGCATGAGCGGCTCGCCCTCGTCGGGCCTGACGACGAACTGAAGGACCTCGGCGACACCATGGACGGCCTGCTCGCCCGGCTGGAGGCTGCGTTCGCAGCGCAACGGCAGTTCGTCGCCAACGCCTCGCACGAGCTCCGGACGCCGCTGGCCCGGCAGCGGACCATGGTGGAAGTCGCGCTGGCCGATCCTGACCGCAGCGTGGCGTCGCTGGAAGCCGTCTGCTGCCGGGTACTCGCCGCAGGTCAGCAGCAGGAACGGCTGATCGAGGCTTTGCTGACGCTGGCCCGCGGCCAGCGCGGGCTCGACCGGCTCGGATGGGTGGATCTTGCCGCGATCGCGCGCGAGACCGTGCTGTCGGTGTCCGCTGACGCCTACCAGCGCGACATCGAGGTGTCGCTGCTGGACGCGCCCGCCAGCTTCGCTGGCGACCCAGGGCTGGCCGAGCGCCTGCTGGCAAATCTGCTCGACAACGCGATCCGGCACAATCATCCCGGCGGCCGCGTGCTGGTCAGAACCGAAACGGCGGCTGGGCAGGCAGTGCTCTCCGTTGTCAACACCGGGCCGCTGATTGATCAGGCGGAGGTGCCAGGGCTGTTCGAGCCGTTCCGTCGACGCGGCGCCGCGCGCACCGCGGCCTCCTCAGCCGGTGGCCTGGGCCTCGGGCTGTCCATCGTCGCCGCGATCGCAGGCGCTCACGGGGCGGATGTGCGGGCGTGCGCGCAGCCGGAAGGCGGCCTGGACGTCGCGGTCAGGTTCGGCCGCGCGGCGGACTCAGCAGTGAGTCGGCCGGCCCCAAGGATGGTGTTGCTGGCGCCCGCGCGTGGGTAGCTTTCAGCGCGGCCCTGCGCTAGCGTCCGCTCTCGGCAAGCGCTTCGGCGGCAGGAGGTGGCGGTTGTGGACTCGTTCACCGGCAAGCTTGCGGTCGTGACTGGCGGCGGCTCCGGCATGGGGCGCGAGCTGATCCGCCAGCTGGCCGCCGACGGATGCTCCGTTGCGGCCTGCGACTGGCACGCGGACGCCGTCGCGCGCACCGCGGAGCTGGCGCGCGCCGATGCGACCCCAGGTGTGCAGGTGACCAGCCACGAGTGTGACGTCTCCGTCGAAGACCAGGTGCTGCGGTTCCGCGACGAGGTGCTGCAGCAGCACTCGTCCGCTCATGTCGACCTCATGTTCAGCAATGCCGGGGTCGGCGGCGGCGCCAGTTTCATCCGCGACAGCCGGGAGGCGTGGGAGCGCACGTTCGCGGTCGACTGGTGGGGGGTGTACTACTGCGCCCGCGCCTTCCTGCCGCTGCTCATCGCCAGCGGCGACGGCGTGCTGGTGAACACGAGCAGCGTCGACGGGTTCTGGGCGACGGGGGGTCCTGGCATGCCCAACACCTCGTACGCCACGGCCAAATTTGCCGTCAAGGGCTTCACCGAGGCGCTCATCGAAGACCTGCGTGTCAACGCGCCGCAGGTCCGGGTCGCCGTTGTCATGCCCGGGCATGTCGGCACCGACATCATCGCGAACAGCCGGCGTGCCCAGGGCCTGCCGGAACCCGAGGCGATGAGCGACGAGCAGATTGAGGGGCTGATTCCGGCTCCTGCCCGGGCAGGGCTGATCCGGGCCGGCTGGCTGACGGCAGACCCGTCAGCTGACGATCTGCGTCAGGCGCTCAGCCGGATCGAGACTGATTTCCGGGAGAAGGCGCCACTGAGTCCGGCGCAGGCAGCCACGATCATCCTGGACGGCGTGCGATCGGGCGCATGGCGGATACTGGTCGGACGCGACGCCGGGCTGCTGGATGCGGCGGTGCGCGACAGGCCAGAGGCCGCCTACGACTACCCGGACTTGTTCGCCAGGATCAGGGCTACCGTGCGCGATGCCGGGGTCTAGTGCCGAGCCGAGGTACAGACGTACCATCGCAAGGCAATGGCTGAATGGTGGTCGATCGAGGTCCTGCACGGAGAGTTCTCGGCTTTCCAATGGCAGCGGTCCTACGATTCCGAGCTCATTGAAACGGCGCTGACCAACGGCGCGCTCGACACTCACTGGCACGTCGGCGACTGGGGCGTCGCGTTTGAGGTGTGCTTCAACACGCAGCAGGACTGGGAAGCATTCCGCAATCTGCCCGTGGTTCGCGCCGCGCTCGACGCCGTACCAGATC